>NZ_JBLTJC010000388.1:0-9471 GCF_048158785.1 Streptomyces colwelliae
CTGGGCCCTACACGGGCTTGCCGGTCAACTTACTCGCAAGTAGGGGAAGGTCAATGGGGGCGGTGGGATCGAGTCGCGGCCGAGCAGCGAGCCGAGTCGCTTCTGCCGCGCAGCGACCAACGCGTACTGCAAGGGAAACCAAACTGCAACTTGCGGCGAGCCTAGCACTTGGGCAGCCGAAAGCAATAGAGGCCAAGATCACATCACCCGGACGTTTGCGCAGCGCGCACGCGATGGTGACGACCGTGCGCGGGTCTTTCGCCGAATACAAAAGCCGGCTGTACTTCGACGGCCGCAACCCCGCCCGCTCCCGGGCCGAGATCGTGGTGTCCACCGGCAGCGTCGACACCGGAGTGGAACAACGCGACGGGCACCTGGTCGGCCGTGACTTCCTGGACTCCGCGAACTTCCCGCAGATGCGATTCGCCAGCACCGCGGTGCAAATGGCGGGCAACGATGTCTACCGCATGCTCGGCGACCTCACCATCAAGGACGTCACCCGTCCCGTCGTCCTGGAACTCACCTATATCGGCCATGTCACCGACCCGTTCGGCTACGAGCGCGCCGGCTTCGACGGCACCACCACCATCGACCGTTCCGACTGGGGTCTGACCTACAACTCCCGGCTGGCCGAAGGGGGCGCGATGGTGAGCGAGAAGGTGCGGCTCCAGTTCGACATCGCGGCGATCCGTACGGCGCCGGCCACCTGACGGAACGTTTGCTCGCCCGGACGCGGTGTCGCTGCGTGCCGGGCGAGTCGTGTTTCTACGGCCGTTTTCGGGCGCGTGGTCTCTTTACCGGGCGACGAGACGGCCGCCGACGATCGTGTGCACGGGGTTCAGGTCGCGCAGGGCGTCGCTCGGGCACCGGGCGGGGTCCCGGTCCCAGACGGTGAGGTCGGCGAGACGACCCGGGGCGAGGACGCCGCGCAGGTCCTGATCGCCGCACAGGCGGGCCGCGTTGACGGTGTGCAGGGTGAGCGCCTCGTCGTAGGTGATGGCGTGTTCGGGGCCCTTGACGCCGATGACGGTCTGACGGGTGGTCATGCCGTAGACGGAGCGCATCGCGCCGAACTGGCCCACGGGGAAGTCGGATCCGGCGCTGACCTCGGCGCCCAGGTCGATCCAGCCGCGGGCGGGGAAGAGGCGGGCGACGCGTTCCGGGCCCCAGAAGCCCTCCTCGACCTCGGCGGTGTCGTGCAGCAGCGGCTGCTGGATGGTGACGGGGATGCCCAACTCCACGGCGCGGGCCCGCTGTTCGGGACCGGCCAGGCCGCCGTGCTCCATCACCAGCGTGCCGGCGGGCAGGCCGGGGTTGCGGGCGAGGACGCGCTCGTAGACGTCCAGGAGGGTGCGGACCGCACGGTCGCCGTAGGCGTGGGTGCCGACCCGCCAGCCGCGGCGGACCACTGCCTCGACGGCCTCCACCAGCGCGTCCGGCTCCCAGATCAGCGTCCCGGAGAAGGAGTGGTCACAGGCGTACGGCTCCTCGGTGGCGCCGGCTTCGAGGCCGCCGTCGAGCCCGAACTTCACGCCCCACACCCGAAGCCACGGGTCGGAGCCGTCACGCCAGTCCTCCATGACGTCGAGCAGGTCCTCCACCTGAGCCGCGCTGGTCATGCCGAGCGCCGAGATCAGGGCGCGGATCCGGATGCCGAGCGCACCGGCCTCGCGGGCGGCCAGGAGGACGGCGTAGTCCTCGGGACCGACCGCGCAGTCGCGCACGGTGCCGATGCCGGTGGCGGCGTACTGGGCGGTCGCCAGACGCAGCCCGTCGATCCGCCGGGTCCGGTCCGGACCGGGGATCAGGCGCTCCACGAGGCCCATGGCGTTGTCGATCAGCCTGCCATTGAGCCGGCCGTCGGTGTCGCGGCCGATGACACCGCCCGGCGGTACGGGGGTGTCCTCGGTGATGCCCGCCAGGCGCAGCGCGTAGCCGTTGACGATGTCGTTGTGGCCGCCGCGCTTGACCAGGACGGGGTGCCGGTCGGTCGCCCGGTCGAGTTCGGCCGCGGTGGGCATGCGGCGCTCGGCGAGGTTGAGTTCCTGCCAGTTGGTGGTGGTGCGGATCCACTCGCCCTCGGGCGTCACCTGGGCCCGTTGCCGGATCAGGTCCAGGAACTCGGGGATGTCGTGGGCCTGATGGACGGGTACGTCGTGCGCGCCGAGCGCCGCGTAGATCAGGTGGGTGTGCGTGTCGTCGAAGGCGGGCAGCACGGTGGCGCCGGGCATGTCGTGGACCGTGGTGCGCTCGCTCAGGAGGTGGTCGAGTCCGTTCGGGTCGGGCGAGAGGGCGGTGATGCGGTCGCCGCGCACGGCCAGCGCCCGCTGCGGTGCCTGGCCGGGCACCAATGTGTGGATCGCGTTCGCCCGGATCACCAGATCGGCTCCGTGATCAGTCATCGTTCTCTCCCACTTCTTCACGACATCCGCTGACCAGGCTTTTGTACGGTCGGATAGCTGGTTCGCACATATTCGGCGACTACAGGAGCAGAAAATACGTCACTGCTACGGGCTCAGATCCAGATTCCGCGCCAAATGATCAGCGAAGCGAGCTGCCTGATCGCGGTCGCGGCTCGTTCGCGGACCGGCGACACACCGACCGTCATTGACAAGCCGATTCCGCACCGGTTGTCATGAACACATGCCGACATATCCGGGGCCCCGCCACACCCGTCTCACCAGCCTCACCCGCCGATCCACCTGCCCCGCCCTCGGCTCCGTCCGTGCTCCGTCCCTGGATTCACCGTGGAAGTACGGTCATTGACCGGGCGCCGCGAGCTGCTCGACACCGCCCGGGCCGAGTTGACGATCCGTCACGGAGTGCTTCTCCACGGCCCCGCGGGGATCGGCAAGTCCGTACTGGTGGCCGCCCTCGTGGGGACGTCGGCAGCTCATGTCCAGCCCGCCGGAACGGTGTTGCACTGCTCCCCCGCCGAGGAGGACGCCGAGCTCCCGTTCGCCGGACTCGTCGACCTGTTCGCACGGGTGCCGGAGAGCTGCCTGGCGGCCTTGGCACCCGAACCCCAAGTGGCCTTGCGGGCGGCCCTGTTGCGCGGCGGGACACCGGACGGCGACCGGGACCGGCTGGCGCTCCGCGTCGCCGTTCTCGACGTGCTGCGCGCCCTCGCCGCCACCGGCCCCGTGCTGCTGGTCCTCGACGGCCTCCAGTGGCTCGACGAGCCGACCGCCGAGGTGCTCGCCTTCGTCGTACGCCGTGTCGAGGGCCTCGACGTCCAGGTGGTGGCCGCCGAGCGGGTGGCCGAGGGCGAGCAGCCCGAACGGCCGTACTGCTGCCCGCCCGGCACCGCCGAACTGCCCGTGCCACCCCTGACGGACGACGAGGTGGCGCGGCTCCTGCACGCCGACCTGCCACCGGCGGTACTGCGGGCCGTCCAGGACACCGCCGCCGGAAACCCTTGGTACGCCCTGGAGTTGGGGCGGGCGGCCCCGCGCGACGGAGCGGCCGTCGGCCTCGGCCGCAGCCTGCCTGTACCCCGACGGTTGCGCACCCTGCTCCTGGACCAGGTGCGCACGCTGCCGGAGACCGCGCGGCGCACCCTCCTCGTCACGAGCGCCGCCGCCCGCCCCACACTCACACTGCTGCGCGCCGCCGGGCTCCACGATCCCGCCGCGGACCTCGCGGCGGCGGAGCGGCTCGGTGTCGCGACCGCCGACGCCGAGGGGACCATACGCTTCCGGCATCCGCTGATCCGGGCCGCCGTGTACGCCGACGCTCCGGAGTACGACCGCCGACAGGCGCACGCGCTGCTGGCCGGCGCGGTCACCGAACTCGTGGAGCAGGCACGGCATTTGGCGCTCGCCCACCCGTACGAGGACGAGATCACGGCTTGCACGCTGATGTCGGCGGCGGAGTCCGCGCGCCGTGACGGCGAACCCGACTCCGCCTTCGAACTGGCCGGGCTCGCGGCCCGGCGCACCCCCGGCGACCGTCCGACGGAGCGTGCCGACCGGTTGCTGGCTGCGGCCGAATACGCCTGTGACGCCGGGCAGTTGGAGGAGGCGGGGCAGGCGGCCGAGACCGTGCTCGCCGGGTCGGGCTCCGCTCGGCAGCGGGTACGGGCGCGGCTGGTCCTGCTGCGCAACGCCGGGCAGGCGTTGAAGGGTGCGCATGCCCTCATCGAGGAGGGGCTCCGAGATGCCGGCGGCGATCCGGAGGCCGAGGCATGGCTGCACCACTGGGCCGCCGTACGGGGCCTGTTGTGCGGGGAGTTGGAGGACGCGGCCCGGCATGCCCGGCGCGCCGCCCGGCAGGCGGCCGTGGCCGGTGACACGGAGACCCGGATCGGGGCGCTCGCGACTCTCGCCCGGGTGCGTTCCCTGGGCGGTGAACCGGTCGCCGCCGACGTCGCGTTGGAGGAGGCCCTCGCGCTGGCCGGTGGCGCGGGCGCCGGGCCGGAGAGCTGGGGGCTGATCCGGATGCGGGCGATCCTCGCCCTGGACTCCGACAAGGTCACCGAGGCCCAGGAACGGGTCGCCGAACTCCTCGCGGAGATCGGGGAGTTCGCCGGGGTCGAGGAGGTCATGGCGACCCTGGTCGCCCTCACCCGGATCCAAGTGCGCGCCGGGCACTGCCGGGAGGCCCTGGACACCGCCGCCCGCTGCACACGCGCCGTGGCCGAGACCGGCGTACAGGCTGCTCCGGCGCTGTACGCGGCGGCACTCGCGGCGACCGCGGGCGGGACCGCAGACGAGGCGCGGCGACTCGCCGAGCAGGCGGTGCGGGCCTCGGAGGCGGACGGCGACCGGCTGTTCCTGCTGCGGGCGCTCGCGGTGCTGGGGCAGGCCGAGTTGCTTGTCGGTGACCCGCGTGGAGCGGCCGCCGCGGTCGAGGCGCTGCAACGCGTCAAGGAACTCGGCGCGGCCATGTCCGCCGCCGATCCGCCCCTCCTGCACTGGTACAGCGACCTGGCCGAGGCCCTGGTCGTGCTGGGCGAGACGGACGCGGCCGGTGCCGTGATCGACGAGGCCCGGAAGCGGGTGTCCGTCGACGCGCCCGGCAGCGTACTGGCCGCGCTGGAACGGGCGGAGGGGCTGCGCGAGGCGGGGCTCGGCCGGGCGAAGGAAGGGGCGGTACGGCTGCGGGCCGCCGTGGACCGGTTGCGTCAACTCCCGTTGCCCGTAGACCTGGTGCGCACCCTGATCGCGCTCGGCGCGGTCGAACGCCGGGCCCGGCACCGGAACGCGGCACGCACCGCTCTCGGCGAGGCCTGGGATACGGCGACGCGCATCGGCGCCGTTCCGCTGGCGGCGCGGGCCGGGGACGAACTGGCCCGGCTGGAGGCCGGTGACCGGGACGGTGAGGGGCGTCCCGAACTCACGCCCACGGAAGCGAGGATCGCCGAACTGGTCGGCGGCGGGGCCACCAACCGGGAGGTCGCCGCCGAGCTGTTCATCAGCGTGAAGACGGTGGAGGGCACGCTGTCGCGGGTCTACCGCAAGGTCGGGGTCCGCTCGCGCACCGCGCTCGCCCACGCCATGGCGGTCGCCGTCATCGCGTCCGGCGCGGCGACCGTCAGCCTCGGCGACGACGACCAACAGCAGCTCACCGGACAGGCGGTGACGGTCAGTCAGCCCGGCCGGGTCCGCACTCCCCGGACGCTCGACAACCGCCGTTGACCTGTCATCCGCGGTTCACGTGACATCCGCAGTTAACACACAACGCAAGGGTTCCCCCGCTTATGCGGGTGGGGTGGATGTTCCTACGGTGAAGCCGTTCCGCTTCCGGGACAACCCCCCACTCCTCGGAGGACCTCAGTGACGTCACGACTGAAACTGGTCGGTCTGGTCGCCGTACCGGCACTGCTCGCCGCCGCCGTCCCCAGCGCCTACGCCGCCGCCCAGCCGCACACAACTCGCGCCGCCATCGCGGGAGATGTCCTCAAGGGCCTGAACCACGACGCGGCCCGCACCGGCGCCGTCTCCGCGGCCAAGCGCATATCGGTGGCCATCAGCCTGACCCCGAGAAACGACAAGGGCCTCGACACCTTCGTCGCCGACGTCAGTAATCCGCGGTCGAGTTCCTACGGCCACTATCTGACGAAGGCTCAGTTCGCGGCCCGGTTCGGGCGGACCGACGCCGAGGTGAAGCAGGTCAAGGAGTACCTGCGCGCCCAGGGCCTCACCGTCGGCAAGGTCCACTCGGGGAACCTGCTGGTCGACGCCAGCGGCACCGCCGCCCAGCTGGAGAAGGCGTTCGGCACCAAGCTGTCGACGTGGAAGGACGCCAAGTCGGGCCGCGCGTTCTACGCCAACGAGACCGCGCCGACCCTGCCGACCGGCATCGCCGGCCTGGTCAGCGACGTGACCGGCCTCAACAACCGCGCCCAGCTGCACCACCAGGGGTCCGCCAAGGTCAACCCGCACAACGGCCCCGGCGGCGGCTACACCCCGGCCCAGATCAAGGGCGGCTACAACGTCTCCGGTACGTACACCGGCAGCGGCCAGAAGATCGCGCTGCTGGAGTTCGACGGCTTCCAGCAGACCAACATCACGAAGTACGACACCAACTACAGCCTGGGCTCGCCCACTCCGACCGTGTCGAAGGTGGACGGCGGTTCCGGCGCGCTCGGTGACGGTCAGGTCGAGGTCGAGCTGGACATCGAGGTCCTGCACGCGATCGCCCCGAAGGCCAACGTGACGGTCTTCGAGGGTCCCAACTCCGACGCCGGCGAGGTCGACACCTACCAGGCCATCGTCGACAGCGGCATCCCGACCACCTCGATCAGCTGGGGCGCGTCCGAGAGCCAGCGCACCACCTCCAACATCAACGCTGTGGACGCCGTCTTCAAGGCGGGCGCGGCCGAGGGCCTCGGCTTCTACGCGGCCTCCGGCGACGACGGTTCGGACGACGCGGGCGACGGTACGACCACCGTCGACTACCCGGCGAGCGACCCGTACGTCACCGGCGTCGGCGGCACGACGCTGACCGTCACCTCCGCCAACGCGTGGAGCAAGGAAACGGCCTGGTCGGGCGGTGGCGGCGGCAAGTCCTCCGTCTTCAAGATCCCGAGCTGGCAGACCGCGGTGCAGAAGACCGCGGGCGGCGGCTACCGGCAGGTCCCCGACGTGTCGGCGCTCGCGAACCCGAGCCCCGGTGTCTCGATCTACTCGCAGGGCAGCTGGGGCACGGTCGGCGGCACCAGCGCCGCCGCGCCCGAGTGGGCGGCCTTCGGCGCGCTCTACAACCAGCAGGCCGCGGCGGCCGGCAAGGCCAACCTCGGCTTCGCCAACCCCGCGCTCTACACGGCGAGCGGCACCGGCTTCCACGACATCACCAGTGGCAGCAACGGCGCCTACTCCGCCGCCAGCGGCTGGGACTTCACCACCGGCTGGGGCTCGTACAACGCGGCGACCCTCGCGACCAAGCTGCTCGGCTGAGCGCCGCCTGTAGCTGAACACCGATGAATGAAGCGCGGGCCGGGAATCACTCCCGGCCCGCGCTTCACGTCACCTGACCGTTGTCTCACTTGACCTTCGTCTCACCTGAACTTGGCCTTGCCGGGGCCCTCTTCGACGAAGCTCCGCATCCCCCGCTCACGGTCCTCGGTCGCGAACAGCCCCGCGAACCACGTCCGTTCGACCGCAAGACCCGTCTCGATGTCCGTCTCCAACCCCGTGTCGATCGCTTCCTTCGCCGCACGCAACGCGATCGCCGGCCCCTGCGCCAACTTCGCCGCCCACGCATGCGCCTCGGTGAACACCTCGGCAGCGGGGGCGAGTCGGTCGACAAGCCCCAGCGCCAACGCCTCATCGGCCCTGACCATCCGACCCGTGAAGATCAGGTCCTTCGCCTTCGACGGACCGATCAACCGCGCCAGCCGCTGCGTACCACCCGCACCCGGAATCAACCCGAGCAGAATCTCCGGCTGCCCCAACTTCGCGTTGTCCGCCGCGATCCGAAAGTCCGCACACAACGCCAACTCGCAGCCCCCGCCCAGCGCATAACCCGTGATCGCCGCGACCACCGGCTTCGGAATACGGGCCACCGCCGTGAACGACTCCTGCAACGCCCGCGACCGCACGACCATCGCCGCATGATCCATACGCTGCATCTCCTTGATGTCCGCGCCGGCCGCGAACACCTTCTCCCCGCCGTAGATCACCACCGCCCGCACGTCCTCGCGCCGCGAAGCCTCCTCGGCGAGTGCGCGCAGGCCGTCCTGTGTCTCGGTGTCCAGGGCGTTCATCGGCGGCCGGTCGAGCCGGATCGTGCCTACGCCCTCGGCGACTTCGAAGTGAAGTGTCATGGCCCGCCTCAGCTGTCGTAGTCGACGGCGAGGGTGTCGGACACGGGGAAGGTCTGGCAAGTCAGGACGTAACCGGCGTCGACCTCGGCGGGTTCGAGGGCGTAGTTGCGCCGCATGTCCGCAGTCCCGTCGGTGACCAGCGCGCGGCACGTGCCACAGACGCCGCCCTTGCAGGCGAAGGGCAGGTCCGGGCGGGTCTTCTGGGCGCCGTCGAGGATCGAACTGTCCTTGTGCAGGGCGGAGTTGGTGGTGCGGCCGTCGAGGGTGATGCTCACCTGGCTGACGGGGCCGTCGTAGACCTTGTCGATGTGTTCGTTGGTCCGTACGGGCTCGTCGTCGGCGTAGAACAGTTCCTGGTGGACGCGTTCGACGGGGACGCCGAGGCCGGCGAGGACCTGTTGGGCGTCGCGGACCATGCCGTGCGGGCCGCACAGCCACCAGTGGTCGGCGGTGTCCACGTCGACGAGGGCGCCGACGAGCGCGGTGAGCCGGTCGGCGTCGAGACGGCCGGAGAGGATCTCCGCCTCGCGCGGTTCGCGGGACAGGATGTGCGCCAGCTGGAAACGGCCGGGGTACAGGTCCTTCAGGTCGGCGAGGTCGTCGGCGAACATCACGGTGTCGCTGCGCCGGTTGCCGTAGAAGAGGGTGACGCGGGAGCGGGTGTCGGCGGCGAGGACGGATTCCGCGATGGAGAGCATCGGAGTGATTCCGGAGCCGGCGGCGATCAGGACGTGGTGGCCGGGGAGGGCCAGGTCGGGGGTGAAGGCGCCGGTGGGGGCCATCACCTCGACGGTGTCTCCAGGGCGTACGTCGTTGACCAGCCAGGACGAGAACAGGCCGCCGGGGACGACCCGTACCCCGATGCGCGGGCGCGCTCCCGCCGGGGAGCAGATGGAGTACGAGCGCCGCTCGTCGCGGCCCTCGACCTCACGGCGGAGCGTGAGCGACTGGCCGGGCCGGTACGCGAACTCCTCGGCGAGGTGCTCGGGGATCTCGAAGCTGATGGCGGCGGCGTCCTCGCACAACGGCTCGACGGCGGCGGGCCGGGGCCTCGTCCGCGACGACCAGACCCCACTCGGCGGCGGCGAGGGATGTGGTGTCACGGCGGCGCGCGGCGAGATCGACCTGCGGGGTGTGGACGCCGGTGTCGCCGACCGGAGCATCGCGCCGGATCCCGAGGTGGTCGCCGCCCTGGTCGCCAC
>NZ_JBLTJC010000389.1:0-9466 GCF_048158785.1 Streptomyces colwelliae
GCCGTCGAGGCACTGCGCGATGGGCGTGTTCCAGAAGGCGATGTTCTTCCAGTACGCGGTGTCGGCGGCGTGGTAGGTGGTGCAGAAGTTCTTGTCGCTGGTCTCTGCGCACGCCTTGGAGTTGGCGCTCGATCATCACGAGCCCGTCGGGCTTGGCCCGCTCGGAGGCGATCTTCGCGAGCATCTTGGACGCGGCGAGCCCCACCGAGCCCGTGAGCCCCGTGGCCGCCCGTATGTCCGCCCGCAGCCGCTCCCCGGTCAGCCGCGCCGACTCTGCGTCGCAGGCCGCTCCCCCGGCCTCCAGGTCCACGAACGCCTCGTCCAGGCTCAGCGGCTCCACCAACGGCGACAGCGCCCGCAGCAGCCCCATCACCTGCTCGCTGATTGACCGGTAGAACCCGAAGCGCGGCACGAGATACGCGGCGTTCGGCGCGAGCCGCCGCGCCTGGGCCATGGGCATCGCCGAGTTCACCCCGAAGACCCGTGCCTCGTACGACGCGGTGGCGACCACCCCGCGCGGCCCGAGCCCGCCCACGACGACGGCCTTCCCGCGCAGGCTCGGCTTGGACGCCTGCTCCGCCGAGGCGAAGAAGGCATCCATGTCGAGATGCAGGATCGTGGGCGCGGTTCTCACATCTCCGATGCTGCCCTACGCCACTGACAATGCCCCGCCACGGCTCCCGCCGGGCCCTCAGACGGCCCGGTTGCGCCGCCTGGCCAGCTCGTCGGCGGGATTGGACCCGACGAGCGTCTCACCGGTGTCGACGCGCTCCCCGTGCAGCTGCGACAGGGCGCTCTCGACGTCCCGCCACACGACCCCCACGGCGATCCCGAAGACGCCCTGGCCGCCCTGGAGCAGCGCGTGGACCTCGTCCGGCGAGGTGCACTCGTAGACCGTGGCGCCGTCGCTCATCAGCGTCATGCGCTCCAGATCACGGAAGCCGCACTCCCGCAGGTGCAGAACGGCGCTGCGAATGTTCTGCAGCGACACCCCCGTGTCGAGGAACCGCTTGACGATCTTCAGGACGACAACGTCCCGGAAGCTGTAGAGCCGCTGCGTCCCCGACCCGTGTGCGGGCCGCACGCTGGGCTCGACGAGCCCGGTGCGCGCCCAGTAGTCCAGTTGCCGATAGGTGATGCCGGCCGCCGCGCAGGCCGTGGGCCCCCGGTAGCCGATCTCCTCGGACGCCATGGACGCCGCCCCTCCGCTGCTCGGCACTGCCGCCGGCCGCTGCGGAATGCGATCGGCCGTACTGCCGTGAAGCGGGTACGGACCTCTGTCCCCGAAACTGCGTTCCGGGGCACCCCCAGCCGTACCGTCGCCGCTGCTTCTCACGCCGACCTCCGTCCTTGACCTGCCTTCTCGACGGTAGGCAGTCACCAGGGGTGCGTCAACGATCGCCACACTCGGCACGCCGAGTGATAATCACCCAAGGAGTGGTTTCCCGTGTCCCACCGCGGGGAAAGGCTAGCCGAATGCGCTCGCGGAGAGCCGCAGGACGCTCTCACACGCCGGTGGCAAATGCCAGCATTTTCGCGCCGGCCGCCGCTCTCACTGGCTGTTGGTCCCGAAGTCCTCGGGCGAGATCTGGTCGAGGAACTCGCGGAACTTCTCCACCTCGTCCTCCTGCTCGTCCGGGATCGCGATACCCGCGTCGTCGAGCACACCGTCACTGCCGTAGATCGGCGTCCCGGTGCGCAGTGCCAGCGCTATGGCGTCGGACGGGCGGGCGCTCACCTCGACGCCGCTGGCGAAGACCAGCTCCGCATAGAAGACGCCCTCCCGCAGATCCGTGATGCGCACTTCGGTCAGCTCCTGGCCGACGGCCTCCAGCACGTCCTTGAACAGGTCGTGGGTCAGCGGTCGTGCGGGCGCCATGCCCTGCTGCGCGAAGGCGATCGCCGTCGCCTCCCCGGGCCCGATCCAGATGGGGAGGTAGCGGTCGCCTCCCACTTCACGCAGGAGCACGATCGGTTGGTTGGAGGGCATTTCGACCCGGACACCTACGACATCGAGCTCGTTCACACAGCAACCCTAGGCCGTGCCCGGGACGTTTGGGTAGTCGGGCCGAGAACGGGTGACCGATCAGGCAGCCACAGAGCCGCCCGTCTCAGGGCAGCCGCACACCGAGCGCGGTCTGCACCAGAGCCGCGTGCAGCTTCACCGTGAGCCCCGCCAGCTCCTTCGTACGGGCCTCCGCGTGGGCCCTGGTCTGCGGATTGCGGTGGCGCTTGAGCGGGGCCACCACCTGGTCGACGAGCCCCGCCTCACGATCGGCGGCCGCCTTCATCGCCCGCAGATGCCGCGGCTCGATCCCGAACCGCCCGAGTTCGAGGACAAGTCCGGCCACGGTGACGGCTTCCGCGTCGTACACCCCGTCCGGCAGCGGCGCGATGATTCCGTACGACTCCCACTCGTCGAGCTCCTGCTCGCCGATCCCGGCGGCGGCCATCAGCTCGGCCCGCCCGATCCGGGCCGCCGTGGGCCCCTCCACGGGCTCCAGGACGACCTCGCCGTCCCGCTGACGCCCCACGGTGGGCAGGGGCGCGGCCTCCCCGCGCTCCATGGCGTCGAGATGCTCGCGGATCACCTTGAGCGGCAGATAGTGGTCCCGCTGCATCCTCAGGACATGGCCGAGGCGCTCGACGTCGGCGGGGCTGAACTTGCGGTACCCGGAAGGGGTCCGCTGCGGCTCGATGAGGCCCTCCGACTCCAGGAAACGGATCTTGGAGATGGTGACTTCGGGGAACTCGTCGCGCAGCACGTTCAGCACCGTGCCGATACTCATCAACCCTGCGTCCGCGGCGGCGGTGCCGTGCCCGGCACCGCCGCTCGGTGTTTGAAGCATGGACCTTCCTGGGGGAATCCCCCGGACACAGTCCGAGAGAGGGTCAGTAACCCCGCTGGCTCGCGTAGAACACCAGCCGGTACTTGCCGATCTGCACCTCGTCACCGTTGGCCAGCGAGACCGAGTCGATGCGCTCGCGGTTGACGTACGTGCCGTTCAGGCTGCCGACGTCGGCGACCGTGAACGAACCGTCAGGAGAGCGCCGGAACTCCACATGACGGCGCGAGACCGTCACGTCGTCCAGGAAGATGTCGCTCTGCGGATGACGGCCGGCCGTGGTCAACTCGCCGTCCAGCAGGAAGCGGCTGCCCGAGTTAGGACCACGACGCACCACCAGCAGCGCCGAGCCCAGCGGCAGCGCGTCGACGGCGGCCTGCGCCTCCGGGGAGAGCGTGGGCATCTGCGTCTGACCGGTCACCTCGGCGTCGTAGGCCTCGAGACCGGAGATGGAGATCGTGGACGTCGTCTCGGACGGACGCTCCGGGGTCACGCCGGGGCGCAGCGGCGCGCCGCAGTTGGAACAGAAGCGGCTGTTCTCCGCGTTGCGGTTACCGCACCTCGTACACACCAGGGCCGACATAGGGGAAAACCCTCCACCCGTACTTGAGGTTGACGGTTGCCCGAAACCTATGTCGCCGGACTGCGCAGGGTCAACCGACGCCGCGCCCTGGCCGGCGACCTGGTCGCGGAACAGCGGGCGCTGGCCTTCTGCGTCCGGTTGTGCGCGGTGGCGAGCGGTCTGGTTGTCGCTGCTCTCTTTCGCACTCTTGCCGAACAACTTCGCAAACAACTTCACGGGCGATTCCCCTTGACCGAAACAGACCCGCCCGTGGGGCAGGACGAACCCTGATTGAACACACCGGTCGACCCGGACATCCTCACAACGTCCGTATCCACCAGACAGTTTCCACCACGCACCACCCAATCGGTGCGTCGACCCCCCGCAACCTCATGCCCTCGCACAACGGCCCCCATGCACCCGCGGTTCACCGGGAGGACGACCGAGCGTAGTCAGGCTGCTTCGCCGCCCGCAAGGCATCCACGACGATCTTGGCCGACCGCTCGACGGTAACGGTGGCCTGCTCCTTCTCGAGAGTCTGCACCACGCCTCCAGGGATGTTGAGCGCCGGTTCGAGATCCTGCGGTTTGCCGATGACCTTGAAACGATAGGGGGCGTTGATCTTGTTCCCGTCGACGCTGACGCTCTTGCCGGAGTCCGTCAGATACGTGTTGGCGACGACCCGCACGTCGTTCACCTGGATCGCCTCCGCGCCGGCCGCGCGCAGCTCCTGGACCGCGTCGAGCAGCATGTCCGCCTCGACCGTTCCCTTCGTGTCGTCGATGGTCATCGTGATGCCGGGTCCCTGCGCGGCCACGGTGCCCGCCAGAATGCCGAGTTGCTTCTCCTTCTCGGCCGTCTGCTTGCGGGCCTCCTCGGCCTGGTCGGAGCTGTTCTCCAGCTCGTCGCGCTGTTTCTGCAGACCCTGCTTCTCGTCCTCAAGACGCTGAGTACGGTCATCCAGTTCATCGAGAATGCGCACAAGATCTTCCTGCCGTGCCCCGCGCAGCGCACTGTCGCTGTTGCTGTTCGAGGCGACCTGTACGGCCAGCCCGAAACCGAGGCCGAACAGCAGCACCGCGACGATGAGTTGGGCCCGGCTCACGCGCGGCGGCCACAGCCCCTGCACCAGCCGCTGCCGGCCGGTCACGGCGGGCCCGGACTTCACCTCGGGAATCGGCGCCTCCGGGGAAGCAGACGCCTGGACCTCTTCGGGCAGTTCCCTGCGCAGCCTGTGTTCCGGCCGCTCGTCCTCGTTGCTCATCGACCTCACGCCCGGAAGACGTGCCGGCGAATGGCCGCGGCGTTGGAGAAGATACGGATACCGAGGACGACCACGACACCCGTGGACAGCTGGGCGCCGACGCCCAACTTGTCGCCCAGGAACACGATCAGCGCGGCCACGACCACGTTCGACAGGAACGACACCACGAAGACCTTGTCGTCGAAGATCCCGTCGAGCATGGCCCGCAGCCCACCGAAGACCGCGTCGAGCGCCGCGACCACGGCGATCGGAAGATAGGGCTCCACGACCACCGGCACCTCAGGCCGGACCAGGATTCCGGCCACCACTCCCACGATGAGGCCCAGTACGGCGATCACGATGTGCCCTTCTCAGTTCTCGGCTGTGCTGTACGTACGATCACACTCGGCGCGGCGGGCAGCCGGAGATCGCTCTCCACGGCGATGGTCGCCCTGATGCCGTAGTTGTCTTCCAGGGCATGCAGATAGAGCCCGTCGGCACCGTCCTGGAACCTGGTGCTCAGCCGCTTGCCGTCCCCCACCGCGAGCACCGTGTAAGGCGGCACCAGTGGCCTGTTGTCGACCAGTATCGCGTCACCCGCGGCCCTGATCGCGGACAGCGCCGTCAGCCGCTGCCCGTTGATGGAGACGGCCTCGGCACCTGCCGCCCACAGTCCGTTGACGACGCGCTGCATGTCGCGGTCGCGCACCCGCCCGGTGTCGGAGAAGTCCGCGGTCTCACGCGGGTTGTCGCCCCCGCCGGTACTGGCTTCCTTCGCGTCGTCGACGACGAGCTTCACCCCGGGGCCGTGCACCGCGGTGGCACCGGACAACATGCTCACCAGGTCCGCCTGGCCGCTGCCGCCGCTGGTCTTGAGCACCGCCCGCTGCCGCGCGCTCACGTCGTCACGGAGCTCGTCGACGGTGCCTTCCAGCTTGTCCGCCGACGTCGTCTCCTTGTCGATACGGTCGATCAGCTCCTGGCGCTCCTTGGCCACCACGGGGGCGGCCACGCGCGCCTGTGCCGCACCCACGGTCACGACAAGTGCCGCCAGCACCAGGCCGGCGGCGAGACCGAGCTTCGCCCGGAGGGTCTTCGGCATGCCGCTCTCGCCCGCGGCCTTCTTCCGGGCGGCCGCTTCGGCGTAACCGTCGTCGAGGCTGTGGTCCATGACATTGGTGAGCAGCGACATGGATGCGTCCGGGCGCGCAGGGCGCGTGGGTGTGCTCCGAACGGGGGGCTGCTGCGGCATGCCGCACATCGTCGCACGTGGTGGCCTGTACCTCCGAATGGCCCCACCGGCGTGCCGGACAGGCCCCCTTGGGGACACATGTCCGGCACGCGTGCGTGCTCCGTGTTTTACCGTCCGGCGCTGTCCACGACCGCCGACCACTCGTCCAACAGGGCCTGCGCGGAGGCGTCGTCGGGCCCTTCGGCCCACAGATGCGTGACCGCTTCGGCGATGTCGGGCAGCACCATCACCCAGCGCCCGTCGGTCTCCACGACCCGCACACCGTCCGTCGTATCGACAAAGCGATCGCCGGCCGCTTCCACGACCCGCCGCATCACAAGTCCCTTGACGGCCCAGGGAGTAGCCAGGTCCCGCTTAAGGACGTGCGCCCTCGGAATCCGGGCGTCGATCTGGCTCAGCGTCAACTGCGTCCGCGCCACCAGCCCGATGAGTCGTACGAAGGCGGCGGCACCGTCGAAGACGCTGCTGAACTCCGGGATGATGAACCCGGCCTTGCCGTCCCCGCCGAAGATGGTCGTCTCGTCACGCCCGACCCTGGTCAGGTCGTCCGGCGAGGTCGTCGTCCACTCGACCTGGGTCCCGTGATACGCCGCCACCTGCTCGGCGATCCTCGTCGTGGTCACCGGCAGCGCCACCCGCCCGCTGCGCCGCTCCGCGGCCACCAGGTCGAGCATCACGAGCAGGGCCCGGTCGTCCTCGACGATCCGCCCCTTCTCGTCGACCAGCGAAAGCCGCTCACCGACGGGGTCGAACCGCACCCCGAACGCGGCCCGCGCGGAGGCCACGATCTCGCCGAGCCGCACCAGCCCCGAGCGCCGTGTATCCGCGGTCTCCGTCGGCCTGGACTCGTCGAGACCGGGATTGATCGTCAACGAATCCACACCGAGCTTGCCGAGCAGGCTGGGCAGCACGAGCCCGGCGCTGCCGTTCGACGCGTCCACCACGACCTTCAGGCCGGAGTCTGCGATCCCTGTCGTGTCGACATTCCGCAGCAGAGACCCGGTGTACGAGTCGAAGACGCTGGCCGGGAAGTGCAGGTCCCCGATCTCGCCGGGGAACGCACGGCGGTACTCCTGCCGCGCGAACACCCGGTCCAGCTTGCGCTGACTCCCTTGCGAGAGGTCGGCGCCCTGACTGTCGAAGAACATGATGTCGACGGAGTCCGGCACACCGGGTGTGGTCCGGATCATGATCCCGCCCGCACTGCCCCGCGCGGTCTGCTGCCGGGCCACGGGCAGCGGTACGTTCTCCAGGTCCCGTACGTCGATCGCGCTGGTCTGCAAGGCGGAGATGACCGCCCGCTTGAGCGCACGAGCGCCTCGGGAGTGGTCGCGGGCCGTGGTGACCGTGGACCCCTTCTTGAGGGTCGTGGCGTAGGCGCCGGCGAGACGGACGACGAGCTCCGGCGTGATCTCCACGTTCAGGATCCCGGACACACCGCGCGCGCCGAAGAGGTGCGCCTGCCCTCTGTTCTCCCAGATGACCGACGTGTTGACGAAGGCACCGGCTTCGATCGTCTTGAACGGGTAGACCCGCACATTGCCCTGAACGATCGATTCTTCACCGATCAGGCACTCGTCACCGATGACCGCGCCGTCCTCGATCCGGGCCGCGCGCATGATGTCGGTGTTCTTTCCGACGACACAGCCACGCAAATTGCTGTGCTGCCCGACGTACACGTTGTCGTGCACGACGGTCCTGTCCAGAAAGGCCCCGGCCTTCACGACGACGTTCGAACCGATGACGGTGTACTCACGGATCTCGGCACCGGCCTCGACCTTGGCGTAGTCACCGATGTACAGCGGCCCGCGCAGAACCGCGTCGGGGTGCACCTCGGCACCCTCGGCCACCCACACGCCCGGCGACAGCTCGAAGCCGTCGATCTCGACGTCGACCTTGCCCTCCAGGACATCGGCCTGCGCCTTCACATAGCTCTCGTGGGTACCGACATCTTCCCAGTAGCCCTCGGCGATAAAGCCGTAGACCGGCTTGCCTTCCTTCATCAGCTGCGGGAAGACATCGCCGGACCAGTCCACGGGAACATCGGCCTCGACATAGTCGAAGACTTCGGGCTCCATCACATAGATGCCCGTGTTCACCGTGTCCGAGAAAACCTGACCCCAGGTCGGCTTCTCAAGGAAACGCTCGACCTTTCCCTCTTCGTCGACGATGGTGATGCCGAATTCCAGCGGATTGGGCACCCGGGTCAGACAGACCGTGACCAGCGCACCCTTTTCCTTGTGGAAATTGATCAGTTCGGTGAGGTCGAAGTCGGTCAGGGCATCACCGGAGATGACGAGGAAGGCATCGTCCTTCAACGCCTCTTCAGCGTTCTTGACGCTTCCGGCGGTACCGAGTGGCTTCTCCTCATTGGCATACGAGAGCTCCATCCCGAGCTCTTCGCCGTCACCGAAGTAGTTCTTGACCAGCGAGGCCAGGAACTGCACGGTGACTACGGTCTCATTGAGCCCATGCCTTTTGAGCAGCCTGAGCACGTGCTCCATGATCGGTCGATTGACCACGGGCAACAGTGGCTTGGGCATGCTTGAGGTCATGGGGCGAAGGCGTGTGCCTTCGCCTCCGGCCATCACGACGGCCTTCATGTCGGAAGCGTCCTCCTCTGCGAGACGACGGTCTAGCCGACTTCACCAGTCCAGATTGTCCCGCACTTTTGCGCAACGGGCCATCGAGCGACTGTTACCGCCCAATCGGCAAGGTCAGTCGGCCATGGCGTCCGCACGCAGTAGGCGGCGGACTTGTACCACGTAGAGGACTCCTGCCCACCAGTAGAGCGTTGTACCCCATCCTGCGAACGCCCATCCGAAAATGGCTGCGAGTGAGGGGAGCCATCCACTTCCGTCACTGAGCAGCAGCAACGGGAAGGCGTACATCAGGTTGAACGTAGCGGCCTTGCCCAGGAAGTTCACCTGCAGCGGCGGATAGCCGTGCCGTCTGAGGATGCCCACGACCACCAGCAGGACCAGCTCTCGCGCCAGCAGCGCGGCGGTCAACCAGATTGGCAGAATCTCGCGCCAGGTGAGTCCGACGAGAGTCGAGAGAATGTAGAGCCGGTCCGCGGCGGGATCCAGGAGCCGGCCGAGACTACTGATCTGATTCCAGCGGCGCGCGAGCTTGCCGTCCAGGTAGTCGCTGATCCCGCTCAGCATCAGCACCAGAAGCGCCCAGCCGTCGCTCTTGGGCCCTCCGAACTCGGGCCTGAGGATCAACCACAGGAAGATGGGTACGCCGACCAGGCGCGCCATGCTGAGGATGTTCGGGATGGTGAGCACCCGGTCTGTCTGGACGCGGGTCTCCTGGACCTCCACCCGGGGGCCTCCTGTGGGAAAACGTGCCAACGATTCTCCCTGACCTTACCCCAACGCAAAAAAGCTCTGGCTCTTGGGCTGCGTGCCCAAGAGCCAGAGCTCTAAAAGGAGTTCGGCGGCGTCCTACTCTCCCACAGGGTCCCCCCTGCAGTACCATCGGCGCTGTAAGGCTTAGCTTCCGGGTTCGGAATGTAACCGGGCGTTTCCCTCACGCTATGACCACCGAAACACTATGAA
>NZ_JBLTJC010000390.1:0-9448 GCF_048158785.1 Streptomyces colwelliae
CCTCGCCCGCACCCTCAAGGGCAAGGGCGTCGCCTCCGTCCAGGACCGCGAAGGATTGCACGGCAAGCCGCTGCCGGACGCGGAGGCGGCGATCACCGAACTCGGCGGCCGACGCGACCTCCGCGTCAGCACGGCGGAGACGCTACGGCTCGCGGCGCCTATCCCGCGAAGCTGCGTCTCTCCGCCGCCGAGCGTTGGCACGGCACCGCCGACGCCACCCTCGCGTACGCGCGGGCCAACCACGTCCCGCAGGGGCGGCTCACCGAGGTCGCCGGTGCGATCGCCGTGGCCGCCGTGCAGGCCGGGCACGGGGTGCTGGCGGGGCGGGGGGAGTGGGTGACGAACGAGAAGCGGTTGTTGGAGCGGGCCGGGCTGCGGGCGGTCGACCGTGTTGTGGCGGGGTTGCGGGCGGAGCCGGAGGTGCTTGAGCGTGCGGTTTCCGACGTGAAAGTGCTTTTCTCGGCGTTGCGTTCATAAAGAAGGCGGCCCTCCGGGCAACCTTCACATCCCTGAAATGCGCGCGGCCCGTTCCGCACGAGGACGCGAACTACCGTGGAACCACGGCTACCACCCCAGCCGCCAGCAACAGCTTGAGCACCCGCTCCAGCGCAGCTACCGCCCCGGCCACCGTCGCCCGAAGGCACACCCCGCCCTCGTCAGGACAGGAGCCCTGTGTCCCGTCGTACCGACGCCTTCTCGCTTCCGCCCTGGCTCGCCCACACGCTCCGTGCCCAGCGCGGGCCGGTTCCCTGGAGCGCGGTCACCCGAGGGGCGCTGGCCGCCGGGCCGTTGCTGATGGTCGCCGTGCTGGTCGGGCGTACGTCACTCGGTGTGCTGGCCGCGCTCGGGGCGATGCTCGCCGGGATCAACGACCGGCCCGGCAGTCGGCGGGCCTCGGTCAAGCGGCTCGGGGGGCCCGCGCTGGCCGGAGCTGCCGGGCTGCTGGTCGGGACGTATGCCGGGGCGCATGTCGGGGCTGTCGTGCTGACGATTCTCTTCACCGGGATCGGGCTGGTCGCCGGTGGGTTCATCGCCATCGGGCCCGTCGCTTCCGGTGCCGGTACGCAATTGCTTGTCGCCTCCGCCATCGGCGCCGGGATGCCCCTGCCCGAACCGGGGTGGGAGCGGGCCCTCGCGTTCCTCGCCGGGGCCGCGTGGCTGGTCCTGCTGCGGCTGGCGCTGCCCACGCCCGGTGCCATCGCCGGTGACTACCGGTTCGACGGCGAGCGGCACGCCGTAGCCGCCGTGTACGACGCGATCGCGGCGCTTCTCGACGCGAGCGGTGGGCCGGAGGCGACGGGGCGGCGCGCCGCGCTGACCGCCGCGCTCGACCACGCGCAGGACGCGCTCGCCGGGCCGCGGCTGCGGCGGTACGCCAGTTCGGCGGCCGAGCGGCGGCTGCACGGGCAGTACGCCGCCGCGCTGCCGCTCGCCGAGGCCGCGACCGCGATCGCCTGGGCCGGGGAGCCGGTGTCCGCCCGGGCGGGCGAAGGGCCCCGCAGGCTCGCCGCCGCCGTCCGCGACAACGCGCACACCGGACCGCTGCCCGCGCCCAACCGTTCCGCCCCCGCGCTGCGCGCCCTCGACGACGCGCTGCTACAGGCCGCCGACGCCTTCGACCAGGCGGAGGGGAGTGATCTGCATGCGCGCAGGAGCACGGTAACCGCCTTGTTCCGTAAGGCATTTGGGGCCGGGGGGCGGGAGTACGGGCTGCGGGTCGCGCTCTGTTTCGGGGCCAGTGTCGCCGTCGCCCAGGCGCTGCACCAGGCCCGCTGGTACGGGCAGCACGAGCACTGGTACTGGCTGCCCGCCACCGCAGTCTTCCTCGTCAAGCCCGACCTCGGACCGCTCGCCTCGCGGGCACTGAGCCGGGCGGCCGGGACCGTGCTGGGGGCGCTGGTCTTCGCCGGGTTCGCGGCCGTGCTGCCCCGGCCCGAAGGACTGGTCGCGCTGGTGGCGCTCAGCGGTGCGCTCATCCCCGTCGCCACCCGGCACTTCGCCGCGCAGACCGCCGTCGTCACCGTCCTCGTGCTGTCCCTCGTGATGGTGGGCGGGGAGCCGCAGGCCTCGGTCGGCCGGATCGGGGAGACGCTGCTGGCCTGCGCGATCGTGCTGATCGTCGGGCATCTGCCGATGCCGGGGAAGCGCGGCGGGGGCGTACGCGCCCGGCTCGCGGCCGCGGGCGCCGCCGCACACGCCTACCTCGTGCACGTCCTGAGCGAGTCCGACGACCGCGCCGAGCGCTGGACCCTGCGCCGCGAGGCCTACCGCACGCTCGCCGAGGCCCGCGGCGCCATCGCCGTCTCGGCCGCCGAACTCCCCGCCCTCGCCCGGCACACGGAGGGCACGGACGAGGTCGCGGCCGTCCTAGAACGGCTCGTAGACACGACCACCGCCTGCGCCGTCCACCTCGACGACGCGGGGCGGCTCACGTCCCGCCACATCGAGCAACTCACCGAGCTGCTGGACGAGTTCGAGCGGGGGCGGGGCCGGGTCGGCCTGCGCGCCATCGAACTCCCCGTCGCCGTCTAGCCACTTGGACCGGCCGGGTCACTCCACCCGCACCCACACCGGCGCGTGGTCCGACCCCGGCGCCTCCCGCCGCTCCGCCGGATCCGGGCCCACCGACGGCAGCCGCAACGCTCCCTCGCCGGGCAGTCCCGTCCCCGCCGCCGTCACCCGGTGAACCAGGTGATGGCTGAGCAGGATGTGGTCGATCAGCTCGCGGCGCCCGGAGTTGATCCGGGAGTAGCGCTGGTCGGCCGGGATCAGCGGCGCCACGTCCCACAGACGGACCGCGTCGCCCTGGTCGGCCCGGTCGTAGCCGGGCGTGCCGATCTCCGAGCCGGGCGGGCCGAGCAGGATCTGGGTGGTCGCGGCCTGCACCTCGTCGTTCATGTCGCCGAGCACGGCCACGTCCCGGGTACGGCCCTCACCGGCGAGCAGTTCGTCGGCCAGCGCGCGCAGGGTCGCCGCCTCGGCGGCCCGGCGGTAGAGGGCGTAGGCGCCGTAGCGGGCCCGTTCGCCCTCGTCGTGCGGGAAGAAACGGCTGCCCGGGTAGGTCAGCAGCTTCGACTTGAGATGGGCGACGGCCACCGTCAGCGGGCCGGTGGCCGTCGTGACCTCCACTGCCAGCAGGCCGCGGCCCACGGCCGGCTCCTCGGCGCCCGAGTCGTCGGACTGCACCGGGCGCAGCCGCGCCGGGAACGCGTTCGTGTCGGCGACGACCCGCGGTTCCGTACGGCTGAGGAAGCCGACGCGGATGCCCCGGCCGTCCGGATGCGCCGACAGGGCGGTGTGCCACTCGCCGTCCAGCAGCCCGGTCAGGTCGTCGAGCGCCGCCGGATCACCGACCTCCTGGACGCCGAGCAGCACCGGGTCCAGTTCTGTGATCACGGCGGCGAGGGAGGCGAGCTTCGTCTCGTAACCGGCCTTGTCCTTGGGGCCGGACGGGCCGCCGGGGCGGTACAGGTTCTCCAGATTCCAGGTGCCGAGGAGCATGCCGGGCCCCTTCCATAAGCCTTGGGCGTGAAGTTTTGGTCGTGCGCCGGAAGCCTTGGTGGTGAGGCAAGCGTGCTGGTCCGGGGCGGCCCGCGACAGCGCAACGCCGGGATGCGCGGTTCGGCTCACGCGGGGCGAGGACGGCGTCGTACGTTGGGATGGTGAGTGACTCTCCCACCGCTTCTTCCAACGCCTCTCCCGCCGATCTCCTCATTACCGGCTGCACCGTCCTCGTCCACGACGACCAGGAACACATCCGCTTCGAGCAGGACGCCGCGATCGTCGTACGGGACGGGCGCGTCGAGTCCGTCGTCAGCGCGACGGAGGTCGCAGGTCTCGCCGCCGTCGAACGCATCGACGCGCGCGGCCAGATCGCCCTGCCGGGGCTGATCAACTGCCACACCCACGCGCCGATGGTCGCGCTGCGCGGGCTCGCCGAGGATCTGCCCACGGAGGAGTGGTTCAACGACGTCGTCTGGCCCGTCGAGTCCAACCTCACCGAAAAAGACGTGGAGTTGGGGGCACGGCTCGCCTGCGCCGAGATGATCCGCGCCGGGGTCACCTGCTTCGCCGACCACTACTTCTCCATGGACACGGTGGCCGCCGTCGTCGCCGAGTGCGGGATCCGCGCGCACCTCGGCGAGGCATACTTCTCCTCCCAGGGCCCCCAAGGCCGGGAGAAATCACTGGAGTTCGCGCTACGGCACCGGGGCGCGGCCGACGGCCGCATCACCACGACCCTCGCCCCGCACGCCCCCTACACGGTGACCGACGCCGACCTCGCCGCCACCGCCGAACTCGCCCTGGAACACGGCCTCCCCGTGCACATCCACGCCGCCGAGAACCGCGACCAGACCGACACCAGCCTCTCCCGGTACGGCGTCACCCCCGTCGAAGTCCTCGACCGCGCGGGCCTGTTGGCCACCGACCTGCTCATCGCCCACGGCACCGGCATCATCGACCGCGACCTCCCCGTCCTGGAGCGCGCGAGCGGCCGTACGGCGGTCGCCACCGCGCCCCGGGGATACCTCAAGTTCGCCTGGCCGGACACCACTCCGATCCGCGCCCTGCGCAACATCGGCATCCCGGTCGGGCTCGCCACGGACGGCGCCGCCTCCAACAACTCCCTCGATGTGTGGGAGTCGATGGCCCTCACGTCCCTGGTGCAGAAGTCCACCGAGGGCGACCCGCGCTGGCTGACGTCCCGTCAAGCCCTGCACCACGCCACCCTTCAGAGTGCGCGGGCGGTCGGACTCGGTGACTCGATCGGGTCCATCGCGCCAGGGCGCCGGGCCGACATCATCCTCGTCGACCTCACCGGGCCGCACACCCAGCCCGTCCACGATCTCGCGGCCACCCTCGTGCACAGCGCCCGTTCCGCCGACGTCCGCACCACGATCGTCGACGGCCGCGTCCTGATGCGCGACCGTGAGCTGCTCACCCTCGATGTGCCCGCTGTCGTACGGGAGTTGGGGGACCGGCTGCCCGCCCTCGTCGACCGGAGTCACGGCCGGCGCATCCAGGAGTACGACACCTGAGCCGCGCCCGGGTCGCCTCTAGGCTGTCCTCCATGGATCTCGCGGACGGCCTTCTCGACCACCCGTACGACGTGTACCGGCGCCTGCGCGACAGCGCCCCCGTGCACCGCATCGCCGGCCCCGACGGCACCCCCGCCTGGCTCGTCACCCGGTACGACGACGTGCGGGCCGCGCTGGCCGACCCGCGGCTCTCGCTGGACAAGAGGCATGCCACGGCCGGGACTTACAAGGGGTTGTCGCTGCCGCCCGCGCTCGACGCGAACCTCCTCAACATGGATCCGCCGGACCACACCCGCATCCGGCGCCTGGTCGGCCGCGCGTTCACCCCGCGCCGGACCGAGCAGCTCCGTACGCCCATCCGGCGCACCGCCGACCAACTCCTCGACGCGCTGGGGGAGGAGGGCGACACCGACCTCATCGCCTCCTACGCGGCGCCCCTCCCGATCACCGTCATCTGCGACCTGCTCGGCGTGCCCGACGGCCACCGCCGGGATTTCCGGGTGTGGACCGACACCCTCGTCGCGCCGGCCCCCGGGACACCGCCCGAGGCCGGCAAGCACGCGGTCGTGGCGATGCTCGGCTTCTTCACCCAACTCCTCGCCGCCAAGCGCGAAGAGCCCGGCGACGACCTCCTCTCCGACCTGATCGCCGTACGCGACGAAGGCGACCGGCTCAGCGAGGACGAGCTGATGTCCCTCGCCTTCCTCATCCTCTTCGCCGGGTACGAGAACACCGTCCAGCTCATCGGCAACGCCGTGCTCGCCCTGCTGCAACACCCGGAGCAGCTGGCCGCGTTGCGCGAGGACCCCGCCCAACTCCCGGCCGCCGTGGAGGAGTTCCTGCGTTACGAAGGGCCCGCGCTGCTCGCCATCCGGCGCTTCCCGGTCGAGGACGTCACCATCGGCGGGGTCACCATCCCGGCCGGCGAGACGGTGTGGGTGTCCGCGTCCGCCGCCAACCGCGACCCGGGCCGCTTCCCCGAGCCCGACCGGCTCGATCTCGCCCGCGACACCTCCGGGCATCTCGCGCTCGGCCACGGCATCCACTACTGCCTCGGCGCACCGCTCGCCCGCGCCGAGACCGAGATCGCGCTGGCCGCGCTGCTGGAGCGGTTCCCGCGGCTGGAGTTGGGGGTGGGGGAGAGCGAGGTGCGGTGGCGGCCGTCGCTGCGCGCCCGGGGACTGCTCGCGCTTCCGGTGACGTACGCGACGAAGTCCCTCTGAAGATCCCCGATCCTCCGAAGGCCCCCAACTCTCTGACGAGGCCCCGACCTTCTGAAGATCTCTCCGAGAAACTTTCCGACGCGGCGATGAGTTCCGGTCCTCGCTCCGGTCCACCCCTCAACGGACCGTTGTCACAGGAGGGCCCCCATGTCGCTTCCGGAGATCGTCTCGCGTGCGCAGTGGCGCGCGGCGCGTGAGGAACTGCTGCTCAAGGAGAAGGCGGCCACGCGCGCGCGGGACGCGCTCAACGCCGAGCGGCGCGGGCTGCCCATGGTGGAGATCGACAAGGAGTACCTCTTCGAGGGCGGCGACGGGAAGGCCACCCTGCTCGACCTCTTCGAGGGGCGCGGCCAACTCGTCGTCTACCACTTCATGTTCGCGCCCGAGTGGGACGCGGGCTGCCGCAGCTGCTCGGCGTTCCTCGACCAGATCGGGCACCTGGCCCATCTGAAGGCACGCGGCACGACGTTCGCCGCCGTGTCGAGGGCGCCGTACACCAAGATCCTGCCGTTCAAGGCGCGGATGGGATGGACGCTGCCCTGGTACTCGTCCTTCGGTGGGGACTTCAACTGGGACTTCGAGGTCACGCTCGTCGGCGACGGGGAACCCGTCGAGCGGCCCGGCGTCAGCTGCTTCCTGCGGGACCGCGACCGGGTGTTCCACACCTACTCGACCTATGAGCGCGGGCTCGACGGGCTCGGCTCGACCACCACCTTCCTGGATCTGACCGCACTGGGGCGGCAGGAGGAGTGGGAGGAGCCGGCGGGGCGCGCGTCGGCGCTGGGGGCGCCTGCGGGCAGTGAGCGCATCCGCTATCACGACGAGTACGAGGATTGAGGCGGACGGCAACGAAGGTTGACGCGGACCGTGTGCGGAAAGTGTGCGGCCCGGTGTCGACTATGTCTCAGTACCGTCACTTCCCGAGCCGTTCACCGTACTGTCGGCGTTTAACTCTATGAGGCTTCACGAAGCTCTCCGAGTTTCAGCACGACAGGGAGGTACAAGGTGAACGGGCGAATGGTGCTTGAGCGTTTTCCCGCCGGCGGGCCGCGTGGCTCGTGGCCGGCGGAGGAGTTCGCGCAGGCGCGCCGTCTGGAGGGCCTGCAGGCTGAGGTCGTCATGGACATCGCGACCGACGCGTTCCTGGTGGTCGTGCGCAGCGGCGACGTCGTGGACGCCGCCGCCTGAGAGGTCAGCCCGCCTTCGGGGCGGGCACCTTCACCGTGAACTGGTCCGCCTGGAGCGCGTACAGCTCCGCGTACACACCGCCGCTCGCGAGCAGCTCGTCCGGCGTCCCGGACTCCACCAGCCGCCCCTGATCGAGGACGTGCACCAGATCCGCGTGGCGTACGGACGCCAGCCGGTGCGTGATCAGGACGACCGTCTGCCCGGTGCCCGCCAGCGCGCGGATCTTCTCGAAGACCTCCAGCTCGGCCCGCGCGTCGAGGGCCGCCGTCGGCTCGTCCACGATCAGGATGCGGCCCTTCCGGTAGGCGGCCCGCGCGATCCCCAGCCGCTGCCACTGACCGCCCGACAACTCGTGCCCGCCGCTGAAGTTGCGGGCCAGCAGCGTGTCCAGACCGCGCGGCAGATCCGCGACCACGTCCTCCGCGCCGGCCTCGGCGACCGCACCGGCCAGCCGCTCCTCGGTGAGCGGCGCCGCGGACCGCCCGACGGCCACGTTGACGCGGGCGGTGAACGGCCAGCGCTTGAAGTTCTGCGCCACCATCGCGATCCGGTCGGCGAGTTGCTGCCGGTCGGCGCCCGCCGCGTCGACGCCGTCCCACAGGATCCGGCCCCGGTCCGGGCGGTACAGCCCGGCCAGCAGCTTGACCAGGGTCGTCTTGCCGGAGCCGTTCTCGCCGACCAGCGCGATGATCCGGCCGAGCGGGAGGGTCAGGGAGACGTCGTCGAGCGCGGGGTGGGTGGCCTCGCCCGGATAGCTGAACGTGACGTTCTCGAAGCGGATCTCCCGCGGCTCCTCGGGCAGCGCGGCCCCGCCGACCGGGATCGCCCATTCGGTCGCCTCCTCGTACAGCTTCTGAAGATCGCCCACGAACAGCGCCTCCTCGTGCAGCTGGTTCACCGCCAGGACGAGCGTGTCGAGGCTCGCGGAACCGGTACGGATCGCGATCACCGCCGTACCCGCCACCGAGAGCGCCATCGCACCGGACAGCAGCAGCCCGCCCAGCGTCGCGTACGTCGCCGCCGTCGCGAGGCCCGTCCAGGCCGCCGCGATCAGCCCCGTACGGGCCGTGAGCCGGGCCAGCCGGGCCTGTTCCGCCTCCGCGCTCTCCGACATCTCATGGAAGTGGTGCAACAGGAACGGTCCGACGCCGTGCACGCGGATCTCCGGCGCCGCCTCCGGCTCGGTGAGCAGCGAACCGATGAGGCGGCCGGCGCGGACGTGCTGCACCCAGGTGTGGAACGACTCGTAGTGGCGCCGCGCGTTCGTCAGCGCGCCCCACGCGCTGGGCACCGTCATCGTCGCCAGCAGCGGGAGCAGCGCCGGGTGCAGCACGGTCAGCACGCCCGCCGCCGCGATCAGCGAGATCAGCGCGTTCATGACGTTGGTCGCGTACGAGATCATGCGGCGGGCCGACATGGCGCCGTACTGCGCGGTGTCCAGCAGTTTGTGGAACGCGTGGTCCTCGATCGCGGCCAGCTCCACGGCCGCCGCCCGCTCCAGATACAGCTCGGTGGCGACCCGCTCGACCTTCGGCTCAAGACGCCCGGTCGCGTACGTCGACGCGGCCCGCAGCAGCGCGCCCACCACCATCACGGCGGCCATGACGACCAGCGCCGGGACTGCGCCGCGCAGCCGGTCCCCGATGGCACCGCCCGTGATCAGCCGCCCCAGCACACTGTTGACCGCGAGCAGACTCACCGCCTGGGTAGCGCCCCGGCACGCCTCGGCGGCCAGCACGACACGCGCAGCCCGCGGATCCGCCTGCCAGGCCAGCCGGAAACTCGACCTCAGCATCGCCGGCAACCGCGTCACCATGGCCCGGAAGCTCAGCTCCAGGAACGCGTCGTTGTGCTGACTCCACCCCGTGTCGTACCGCAAGGGCCCACCAAAGAGCAGCTGCTCCGACGCGGACGGCTCCCCCGGCCCCGAGTCCCCCTTGCCCTTGCTTCCCACCGACGACCTCCCCCGATCGTGAACGAACGGCCACTATCGCGGGG
>NZ_JBLTJC010000391.1:0-9380 GCF_048158785.1 Streptomyces colwelliae
CCAGGGTGCCGTTGATCGACCGGTTGGCGATGTCGCTGTAGGTCCAGCGGGTCTGCTTGGTGATGTCCTTGGTCTGCTCCTTGAGGCTGTCGAAGACGACGACCGTGTCGTAGAGCGAGTAACCGAGCGGCGTCCCAGTACGGGCGGCGGCCGTAGTCCGTGTCGACCTCGCGGATCATCGGGTCCCGGCCGTCCGCGAGGCGGGCCTGGTCGGCGGCGCAGACCGGGACCTCGCGGGGTGCGCCGCCCTGCGGGGTCCAGGTGGCGTCGGCGACCGAGGGGCCGTGGCGCGGGTCGAAGAAGCAGGGGGCCCGGCGCTCGGGCAGCGGGCGGCCCTCGCGACGGGCGGCGAGCTGGGTGAGGGAGAAGCGGCCGTCCTCCAGTGCCTGGGTGACCGACCGGACGTCCTCGGGTTTCGTGGCCGCCGCCATGTACGACTTCGCCTGCTCGTAGGCGTCGAGGGCACGTTCGTAGTCCGCGCGCATCGCGTCGTCGGCGCCGGGCTCGGACGGGTGGAATTCGAGACGGTCCAGTTCCTCGCCGAACGCGGTGATGTCCTCGTCGACGACCACCCGCAGCTTGTCGAGCGCCGCGCGCTGCTCCTCCTCGCGGCGGCGACGACTGCGCTTCACCAGCGTGTACGCGCCCGCGCCACCGGCGACCAGAACCCCGCCCGCGACGATCAGGGCGGTCGTGGAGACTCCCCCGCCGCCGTCCGAGGAGCCGCCCCAGGACGCGGGCGCCGAGCCGCCCATGCTGGCGAGCGCGCGGTCGGTGAAGTCGGTGAGCTGGGTCTTCGCGTCCTCGCCCTGGACGCTGGCGACCAGGTTCTTCACGGCCGCGTTCGACAGGACGGAGGAGTCGGCGCGGGCGTCGAAACGGTCGCCGAGGCGGATCGCGTAGAGGCCGGTGACGCCGGTGGCGGTGCGGAGGTTCGGGAAGAGGTTCGCCGTCGGGTAGCCGGCGGGGAGGACCGCGACGAAGACCGGCTTGTCGGCCTTCTTGATCCGCTGCGCGAGCGCGTCGGCGTCGGCGGACGACACCCCGGAGGCCGCCGGGTCGACGTAGACCGGGCCCTCGCGCAGGGCCTGGCCGATCGTCGAGACTCCGGTGTCCGCGGCGGCCGGGGTCGCCATGGTCAGGGCGGCGAGCAGCAGGGCCAGCAGCAGCCCGGGGAGGCTTCGGGTCCGTACGACGGCCTTCATGTTTCGACGCTACCCCGACGCCGGTCTCTTTGGTCGGTCCACCCGCGTCCGCTCGTCAGCCGCCGCTCACCAGCTGATCCTGGCCGCCACCGGCAGGTGATCGCTGCCGGTCCCGGGCAGCACCCACGAACTCCGCGCCCGCACCCCCCGTACCAGAATCTGATCGATCCGCGCGATCGGGAAGGACGCCGGCCAGGTGAAGCCGAAGCCGTTCCCGGCGGTCTCCTGGGCCGAACCCAGCCGCGAGGTGAGGGCGTGGAACGCGCGGTCATCCGTGGTGCCGTTCAGGTCGCCGAGCAGCACCACCCGCTTGTCCGGCTCGGCGGCGACGGCCTTGGCGAGCGCGTCCGCGCCGAAGTCGCGCGAGACCGTCCAGAATCCACCTCTGGGCATCACCCGCACGGACCCCAGGTGCGCCACGTACACCGCCAGCGGCCCACGAGCCGTGGCCACCGTGGTGCGCAGCGCCCGGACCTCCGCCGCCGCCTCCGCCTTCGACTGGGCCGGCTTGGTCTTCGCCAACGGCCCGGCATCGCCCCGTACGACATTCACCGGCCGCGTGTCCGACAGCGGCAGCCTGCTCCACAGTCCGACCGTGCCCCGCACCACGTGGTACGGGTACGCCTTCGCCAGCCCCTTCTCGTACGTGCCCCGGGCCTGATCGGTCAGCTCCTCCAGTGCGAGCAAGTCCGCGCCGGAGACGGCCAGTTGGCGGGCGGTGCCGGTCGGGTCGGTGTTGCCCGCGCCGACGTTGTGGCTCACCACGGTGAGGTCGCCGCCCGGGTGGGACCTGTCGGTGAGCAGCCCGCCGAAGAGGCTCAGCCACACCGTGACCGGCAGCACCAGCGCGACCACGGCGGAGGCGGACCGGCGCCACAGCGCCCCGGCGAGCAGCACCGGGACGAACACGCCGCACCACGGCAGGAGGTTGTCCAGCAGGCTGCCGACGCCTCCGACGTTCGGGATGTGGGCGTGCAGCAGCATGAGCAGCCCGAGCAGCAGGGCCAGCGCCGCGAACACCGGGCCGCGCTTCCAGGGTCCGAGAGGAATCCGGGGGATCATCACCCCGTCACCCAAGTCGGCCCGGTGTTGCCGTCACGTATGGGGTTTTCGATACGCGGACGATAGGTGCCGACTCCTACCATCGAACCCATGCGTGTGCTGATCGTCGAGGACGAGCCCTATCTTGCGGAAGCCATCCGCGACGGCCTGCGCCTGGCGGCGATCGCGGCCGACATCGCCGGTGACGGCGACACCGCGCTGGAGTTGCTCGGCGTCAACAGCTACGACATCGCCGTCCTCGACCGCGACATCCCCGGCCCCTCCGGCGACGAGGTCGCCCGCCGCATCGTCGCCTCCGGCAGCGGCCTGCCGATCCTCATGCTCACCGCCGCCGACCGCCTCGACGACAAGACCACCGGGTTCGAACTCGGCGCCGACGACTACCTCACGAAACCCTTCGAACTCCAGGAACTCGCGCTCCGGCTGCGGGCGTTGGACCGCAGACGCGCCCACAACAGGCCGCCCGTACGGAAGTTGGCGGGCCTGCGCGTCGACCCGTTCCGCCGGGAGGTCTACCGGGACGGCCGCTATGTCGCGCTGACCAGGAAGCAGTTCGCCGTGCTCGACGTCCTCGTGGCCGCCGAGGGCGGGGTCGTCAGCGCCGAGGAACTCCTGGAGCGGGCCTGGGACGAGAACGCCGACCCGTTCACCAACGCCGTACGCATCACCGTCTCGGCGCTGCGGAAGCGGCTCGGCGAACCGTGGATCATCGCCACGGTGCCGGGCGTCGGCTATCGCATCGACACACAACCCGAAGCCGAAAACTACGGAGCCGACGGAGCCGACCGTGGATAGGGCGCCCGGGTTGAGCGTCCGCCTCAAACTCACCCTCAGCTACGCCGGATTCCTCATGGTGGCCGGTGCCCTGCTGCTCACCGCGGTGTGGGTGTTCCTCCTCCGGTACGTCCCCGACCGGGCGATGCTCATCAACGCCGACGACCGGCCCACACAGGGCGTTTTCCCCGTCCGGTCCGCCCTCCTGGAGGTCTTCGCGCCGAGAGCGGCCGCCGTCCTCGCGTTCCTGCTGGTGTTCGGCCTCGTGGGCGGGTGGATCCTCGCCGGCCGCATGCTCGCCCCGCTGACCCGCATCACGGAGGCCACCCGCATGGCCACGGACGGCTCGCTCTCCCACCGCGTCCAACTGCCGGGCCGCGAGGACGAGTTCCGCGAACTCGCCGACGCCTTCGACGCCATGCTCACGCGGCTCGAAGCACACGACGCCGAACAGCGGAGATTCGCGGCCAACGCCTCCCACGAGCTGCGCACACCGCTGGCGATCTCGAAGGCACTGCTCGACGTGGCCCGCACCGACCCGGACCACGACACCGGTGAACTCGTCGACCGCCTCCACGCGGTCAACACCCGGGCCATCGACCTCACCGAGGCACTGCTCCTGCTCAGCCGCGCCAACCAACGGTCCTTCACCCGGGAACCCGTCGACCTCTCCCTCGTCGCGGAGGAGGCCACCGAGACCCTCCTCCCCCTCGCGGAGAAGCACGGCGTCACCATCGAGACCGGCGGCGACGTCACCCCCACCCGCGGCTCCCAGGCACTCCTGCTCCAGCTGACCACGAACCTCGTGCAGAACGCGATCGTCCACAACCTGCCCGAACAGGGCACCGTGTGGGTGACCACCGCCGTAGGCCACAGGTCCGCGGTCCTCACGGTCGAGAACACGGGCGACCCGCTCACCCCGCACCAGGTCTCGACCCTCACCGAGCCCTTCCAACGCGGCACCGAGCGCGTCCACACCGACCACGCGGGAGTAGGCCTCGGCCTGGCGATCGTCAAGACCATCACCGGCGCCCACGACGGCACCCTCACCCTGACCCCGCGCCCCACCGGCGGCCTCCGCATCACCGTGGAACTCCCCGCCAACTAGCCGTACCCCCCGCGCCGTTGAGGCAGCAGGGGGTACGGGGAAACCACGGGGCAGTCGCTACGCCGCCCGGTACGCCTCCTCCAACTTCTTCACGGCCGCCGCGTACTTACCCGTCAGCAGCAGATGGTCCGCGTCGGCGAACGGCTTCGACACCGCCGCCGTCACGTTCTGCCCCACCTTCGCCTGCACGATCAGCCGCGCCTTGGTGACGAGCGCCTTGCCCGTCTCCGCCGAGCGGGTCTTCGCCGCAGCGGCCTCCAGCGCCTTCAGGGCGGCCGTGCCACCCGTGGGCGTCTTCGTCACGGTCGTCAGGCCCCAGCCGTACGGGAACTGCGGATCGTACGTCGTGTCACCCACGTTGATCGGCAGCTGGGCCTCCGACTTCGGCCAGGTGACCGGGAGTTGGCCGGTGAAGGACCGCTTGCCGTAGAGGACGTCGGCCACACCGTCGCCCTCCGTGCCGGGCAGCCAGGAGGCCACCAGGGCGTCGATCTTGGGGAGTTGGTCCCCGATCAGCTGCGGGCGCCCGGAGACGATCAGCACCGCGCACTTCATCGCCGCGCACACCTTGTCCACGGCTGCCTGGTCGGCGGGGGTGAGGGTCAGGTCGTTGCCGTTGCCGACGTCTCCGATGCCCTCGGCGTACGGGGTCTCGCCGACGACGACCACGCCCACGTCATACCCACTCGTGGCGGCGGAGGCGTCCTTGGAGTACGTGACGTTGCCGCCGGCGTTCTTCATCCCCTGGAGGATCGTCGTGCCGGTGGTGTTCGTGCCGGACGCGCCCTGCCAGGTGATGGTCCAGCCGCCGGTCTGGTTGCCGAGGTCGTCGGCGTTGGAACCGGCGACGTAGACCTTCTGCGACTTCTTCAGCGGGAGGACGTTGTTCGCGTTCTTCAGCAGCACCTGCGACTCGGCCGCCGCCTGCCGGGCCACGGCCCGGTGCGAAGTCGAGCCGATCTTCGAGGCGTTGCTCGTGTCGGCGTACGGCTTCTCGAAGAGGCCGAGCTTGAACTTCTGGGTGAGGATGCGCGACACGGCGTCGTCGATCCGCTTCTCGGTGACGTGGCCCGCCTTCACCTCGGCGACGAGCGTCGAGCTGAAGTCCTTGTAGCTGTACGGGACCATCATCATGTCGACGCCCGCGTTGACCGAGGTGCTGACGTGGGACGCGTAGTCGCCGGGGAGCTGGTCGATGGCGTTCCAGTCGCTGATGACGAAGCCGTCGAAGCCCATCCGGTTCTTGAGGACGCCGTTGATCATGTCGGCGCGGGCGTGCATCTTCACCGGGCCGAGGCCGTCGCCGACGATGTCGAGCGAGGAGTAGGACGGCATGACCGTGCCGATGCCCCGGTCGACCGCCGTCTGGTACGGGGCCAGGTGGATGGCCTCCAGCTGCTGCCGGGTGACCGTGGTGACGCCCTGGTCGATCGTGTACGTGCCCGTCGTGGAGGAGCCGTACGCGGTGCCGCCGTCGCCGACGAAGTGCTTGGCTGTGGCGAGGACCTTGTCGTCGTCCTTCAAGTCCTTGCCGTTCGCGGCGCCTTGGAGACCCTGGATCATCGTCTCCATGGACTGCACGAGCGCCGGGTCCTCGCCGAACGACTCGTAGGAGCGGCCCCAGCGTTCGTCGCGGGTGACGCAGAGGCAGGGTGCGAAGTCCCACGGGACGCCGGTCGCGCGGACCTCACTGGCCGTCACCTCGCCTGTCTTCTGTGCGAGTTGGGGGTCGCGGGTCGCGCCGATGCCGATGTTGTGCGGCATGATCGTGGCGCCGGCCAGGTTGTTGTGGCCGTGGACGGCGTCGACGCCGTAGATCAGCGGGATCTGGAACCGCGTTGCCTGCGCCCGGAGTTGGAACGAGTCGATCATCTTCGCCCAGGCCGCGGCCGTGTTGGGCGTCGGGGTCGAGCCGCCGCCGGAGAGCAGGGAGCCGAGGTCGTAGGTGGCGACGTCGGCGCCGGTGCCCACGCCGCCGCGCTCGGCCTGGGTCATCTGCCCGGCCTTCTCCTCAAGGGACATGCGCTTCACCAGGTCGGCGACGCGCTTCTTGATGGGCAACTTGCTGTCCAGGTACGGCAGTCCGTGCGCGTCGACGACGACCTGCGGGTTCTCGGTCGGGGCCTTGGCGCCGGTGACCGTGAGCTTCAGCGGGATCGTCTCGGCGTTCTCGGCCGACCTGTCCTTGAGCGTGCGGACCTTGACGGTCTGGGTGGCGCCGGACGCGGTGCCCGCCGGGAAGGTGAGCGTGCCGGAGACCGGGGTGTAGTCCTTGCCCGAGGTGGCGGTGCCGGTGTCGGACGCGTAGGCGACGGTCACCGGGTCGTCGAGCGGGACGGCGCCGGTGGTGGCGACGGTGACCTTGACCGCGGCCGTACCGCCCTCCTTGACCGGGTAGACCGCCGAGTCGGTGGTGACGGAGGCGCGCAGTGACTGGTCCGCCTTGCCGTACAACTCGACGTCGTCCATGGCGAATTGGCCGTGCACGCCGACCGGGAGGGTGACCGCGTAGCCCCACATCTCGTTGAGGCCGAGGACGTGGTCGATGCCTCCGACGGGCTGGTAGTCCGTGCGGTAGACGAAGTTGGTGAACGGGATCTCGATCTGCTTCCAGCCGGTGAAGTCGTCCGTGAAGGACGTCGTCCACAGCTCGGAGGCCTCGCCGTTCGCGCCGCCGTCCTTGATCTCGAAGTTGGTGGCCTTGCCGGTGTTCTGGCCGTCCCACCAGAACCGGATGCCTTGGTGCGCCGACCAGTCGTGGCCTGGCTCGGTCGCGGCGTAGTCGTGGGTGAAGCCGCCGTAGCCGCTGATGTCGTACGTGCCGGTGAGTACCTTCGCGCCCTCGGGGGCGTCCGGTCTCGCCGTCAGGGCGAGTTGGGGCGGGTCGTCGGTGTCACCGCCCCAGGTGAAGATGCCCTCGGCGGGCTGGCTGGCGAAGGGCACCTCGCCCTCGAAGCGGTCGACGGGGGTGGGGGCTGGATCGGCGGCGGCGGCCGCCTGGGAGACGGCGGCCGGTGACAGCAGCGCGGCGCACAGGGCGGTGGAAACGAGCAGGGCGGTTCTTGGCATGGACCTTCCCTCGGCTCTGGAGCTCTGGTTCACTCTGGGTTCGCACAGTTCACTCATGACTTAGATCACGCCGTGAGTTAACTAACGGCCCGCAGACCCGTCAAGACATCTCGTCAGGAAGGGCTAACGCATCCATGTCCAGGAGAACCCCCCGCACGGCCCGGCTGCTGCTCGCCGGACTGCTCTCCGTGGCCGGCTTCACCGCGGCCGTACCCCCCGCACACGCTGCCGGTGAACAGGTCACGGCCTGGCTCACCACCACCGACGACGCCGCCGGACGCCATGTCACGCGCGGCCTCCAGGCCCAGACGCCGTTCGCCTTCTCCTCCGGGACGGGCGGCAGCGGCGAGAACATCACCGTCGACGAGAACACCCGCTACCAGACCTTCACCGGGGGCGGCGCGTCCTTCACGGACACGGCGGCCTGGCTGATGAACAGCAGCGGCGCGCTGTCGACGGCGACGCGGAACGCGACCATGACCAAGCTGTTCTCGCCGACCGACGGCATCGGCCTGTCGTTCCTGCGCAACCCGATGGGCGCCTCGGACCTGGCGCGGTACGGCTACTCGTACGACGACGTGGCCGCCGGTCAGACCGACCCCAACCTCACCAACTTCTCCATCGCGCACGACCTCGCGGACGTCGTCCCGCTGACCAAGCAGGCGCTCTCACTCAACCCGTCTCTGACTGTCATGGCCTCGCCATGGACGGCACCGGCGTGGATGAAGGACAGCGGCTCGCTCAACGGCGGCTGGCTGAAGTCCGAGGACTACGGCGCGTACGCCAACTACTTCGTCAAGTACCTCCAGGCGTACAAGGACCAGGGCGTTCCGGTCTCGTACGTGACCGTCCAGAACGAGCCGACGTGCTGTTCCGGCTACCCGTCGATGAGCTGGAACGCGTCCGGGCTCGCCTACTTCACGAAGAGCGAGCTGCTGCCGAAGCTCAACGCGTCCGGCCTGACCACGAAGGTGCTGGCGCACGACTGGAACTGGGACGTGTACGACTCGTACGCGGCCTCGACGGTGGACGACGCGGCCGTCCGCTCGAACCCCAACTTCGGTGGGATCGCCTGGCACGGCTACGGCGGTGACATCGCCAAGCAGACCACCGTCCACAACCAGTATCCGACGCTGGACGCCTTCGGCACCGAGCACTCCGGCGGCACCTGGATCGCCAACCAGCAGCGCGAGGACATGAACAACATCATCGACTACACCCGTAACTGGGCGAAGTCGGTGACCAAGTGGTCGCTGGCCGTGGACCAGAACATGGGCCCGCACAACGGCGGTTGCGGCACCTGCACCGGCCTGATCACCGTGCACAACGGCGACGGCGCGAGCGGGACCGTCGACTACACCGTCGAGTACTACACGATGGGCCAGTTGACGAAGTTCGTACGGCCGGGAGCCCAGCGGATCGCGTCCACGGCGTCCACGAACGTGCCGAACGTGGCGTGGCGCAACCCGGACGGTTCGAAGGCACTGATCGCGTACAACGACGCCTCGACCGCGAAGACCGTCACCATCAACTGGGGTGGCCAGCACGCGACTTACTCCCTGCCCGGCAAGACGTCCGCGACCTTCACCTGGGCGGGGACGCAGGCCGGCGGCGGCAGCCAGACCGGCGCGTTCGTCGGCCTCGCGAGCAAGTGCCTTGACGTGGCCGGGGGTTCGACCACCAACGGCACGGCCGTCCAGCTCTACGACTGCAACAGCTCGACCGCCCAGCAGTGGACCGTGGGCACCGACGGCACGGTCCGCTCCCTCGGCAAGTGCCTTGACGTGACGTCGGCTTCGACCGCGGACGGGGCCAAGGTGCAGTTGTACGACTGCAATGGAACCGCCGCGCAACAGTGGTCGTACAACGCGACCACCGGTGATGTGGTGAACACGGCGGCCAACAAGTGCCTTGACGTGACGGGCAATTCGTCGACGAACGGAGCGAGGGCGCAGATCTGGACGTGCACGGGGGCTGCCAACCAGAAGTGGCACTTGCAGTAGGCGGGGCGGGTCATGTCCCGCCCTCGACGGGGGCCTGGCACTCCAACAAGTTCCTCGACCCGGTCCACGACGGCGCCGTCCTGCCGATCCTGCACCTCAACGGCTACAAGATCGCCAACCCGACCGTGCTGTCCCGCCTGCCCGAGTCCGAACTCGACG
>NZ_JBLTJC010000392.1:0-9366 GCF_048158785.1 Streptomyces colwelliae
TCGCACATCTGGGGGACTTGGGCCTCCAGCGCCGAAGTCGACGCGCGCGCCGAGCCGTCGTAGAGCAGGTCCGGACAGGGCGGGTTCGAGATACGGCAGCCCGTAGAAGGCCACGTCGCCGAACGCGGGCCACCGTCATCGCCGCGGCAAGGGCGGCGGACAGTGATCGTTTCTGCGGTGAATGCCGTCCGCTGGGCGCGTTGACCGTCCTGCCCGTCCTCGCCGACGCGCCCGCGAGCCACGCGACCACGGCGCCCTCCGGCTCCTCCGCCGCCCGCGCCGCCGTCACCACCTTCCGCGTCGTCTCGCGCTTCAGCAACCGGTGTCTGACCGCCAACGGCGACAACGTGGAGGTGGCGGAGTGCGGCGCCCGGCCAGGACTGGTACTGGGAGGGCACGAAGCTGGTCAACTACGCCGAGGCGAAGTGCCTCGACGTCAGGAACGGTGAGCTCGACGCCCCGGCCCAGCTCGTCGGTGACTGCCACGGCCAGGCCAACCAGCGCTGGCAGTGGAACGGCGAGCAGCTGCGGACCGACGTCACCTACCAGTGCCTGAGCATCCAGAACCGCGGCGACTGGAGCCCGCACGCGGGCATCAACCTCCGCGACTGCGAGGACACCGCCACCTGGCAGCGGTGGTACACGCGGAGCTAGCCGACCCGTACCGCGAGCCGACCCGTACCGCGAGGCGCGATCCACGGGGGCGCCGGTCCCCGTGGGTCCCGCAGCCTCCTGGGTCACCGGGATCACTGAGGTCGCCCCTGGTCAGACCGGGTGCCGGCGGGCTAGCGTCCGTGCATGGCAGCCTTTGACCCCTGGGACCCCGCGTTCGTCGACGACCCGTACCCCGCCTACGCCGAACTGCGGGACCGGGGCCGGGTCACGTACTACGAGCCCACCGACCAGTGGCTCGTCCCCCGGCACGCGGACGTCTCGGCGCTCCTCCGCGACCGCCGCCTCGGCCGCACCTACCAACACCGCTTCACCCACGAGGACTTCGGCCGTACGGCACCCCCGCCCGAGCACGAGCCCTTCCACACCCTCAACGACCACGGCATGCTCGACCTGGAGCCCCCGGACCACACCCGTATCCGGCGCCTGGTCTCGAAGGCGTTCACCCCGCGCACGGTCGAGCAACTCAAGCCGTACGTCAGCCAGTTGGCGGCGGAACTGGTGGACGCCCTGGTGGCGAAGGGCGGTGGCGACCTCCTCACCGACGTGGCCGAGCCCCTCCCCGTCGCGGTGATCGCCGAGATGCTGGGCATCCCGGAGTCGGACCGCGCTCCGCTGCGCCCCTGGTCGGCGGACATCTGCGGGATGTACGAACTCAGCCCGTCCGAGGACACGGCGGCGAAGGCGGTCCGCGCGTCGGACGAATTCTCCTCGTATCTACGCGAGTTGATCGCGGCCCGCCGCAAGAACCCGGGCGACGACCTCATCTCCGGCATGATCGCGGCCCACGACGAGGACGACGACCGCCTCACCGAACAGGAACTGATCTCCACCGCCGTCCTCCTGCTGAACGCGGGCCACGAGGCGACGGTGAACTCCACGGTGAACGGCTGGTGGGCGCTGTTCCGCAACCCGGAGCAGTTGGCGGCTCTCCGCGCGGACCACTCCCTCATCCCCTCCGCCGTCGAGGAGTTGATGCGCTACGACACCCCGCTCCAGCTCTTCGAGCGGTGGGTGCTGGACGAGATCGAGATCGACGGTACGACGATCCCGCGCGGCGCGGAGATCGCGATGCTTTTCGGCGCGGCCAACCACGACCCGGCGGTCTTCACCGACCCCGGCCGGCTGGACCTCACCCGCGCCGACAACCCGCACATCAGCTTCAGCGCGGGGATCCACTACTGCATCGGCGCGCCCCTGGCCCGTATCGAACTGGCCGCTTCCATGGGGGCGTTGCTGGAGCGGGCCCCGACGCTGCGGCTCGCGGCGGAGCCGGAACGCAAGCCGAACTTCGTGATCCGGGGACTGGAGGGGCTGAGCGTCGAGGTGGGGTAACGGCCCCTCATGGACCCCGGGTTGGACCTACTTCGCCGTCCCGCCCCGGGGTCCCTGGACCTGTCGGCCGCCCGTCCTGGTGGGACCGGGCGCGGGCTCCTTCCGCAACCGCTCGACGTGCTGCTGCTGGACGTCGCGGGAGAAGGTCAGGTAGTCGATGACCAGTTCCAACTGCTCGGGGGTGTAACGGCCGAACACCTTCCGGCCGGCGTCGTCGAGGAACGGACCGATCAGGCCGAAGGCGCGCTGTGCCGCCTCCGGGGTGACCCGGATCAGGGTCTTGCGCCGGTCGTCGGGGTGCGGCGTGCGGGTGAGGTAGGCGAGTTTCTCCAGCCGGTCGAGCATCGTGGTGACGCTCCCGGTGGTCAGGCCCAGCTGCCGGCTCAGCTCGCGGGGAGTGGTCTCCTCGACCCCGAAAAGGATCTCCAGGCAGCGCAGATCGGTCTCGTTGACGCCCATGAGCCGGGCCAGCTCGCGGTCGAAGTCGTCGACGGCGCTCTGGTAGGCCTGCACGGCCGCGCCCAGCCGCGCTTCGACCGCCCCTGAGTCCGACCCCGACTCCGTTCCGCTTGACATTCGAGATATCTCCCTGCATCGTAACTATCGGTTATTAGCTTGAAAGCCAAGATGTATGAAAGTCAAGCAGAATCGACCGACCTGAGGAGTCCACGCCATGTCGTCCAGCACGACCAACCCCATGAACGTAGCCGCTGACGACGGCAGCGGGCCGGTGCCCTATCCCAAGCGATGGGCGGCGGCGTTCGTGATGATCCTCGCGGCGCTGCTGGACATGATCGACGGGTCGATCGTGAACACCGCGCTGCCCTCCATCGGCAAGGGCCTCAAGGCCACCCCGGCCGACCTCCAGTGGACCGTGTCCGCGTACATGCTCGGCTTCGCCGCCACGCTGATCATCGCCGGGCACCTGGGGGACCGCTACGGCCGCAAGAAACTGTTCCTGCTCGGCGTCGGCGCGTTCGCGCTGACGAGTCTGGCCAGCGCGCTGGCGGCCTCGGCCGGGGTCCTCGTCGGCGCGCGCGGCCTCCAGGGCGTGGCGGCGGCCGTGATCATGCCGCAGATCCTCGCCTCGTTCCGCACGATGTTCGACGGTGAGGAACGCGGCAAGGCGTTCGCCCTGTACGGCGCGATCGCCGGGATCTCCACCGCCGTGGGCGTGCTGCTCGGCGGCGTGCTGACCGACTGGGACCTGTTCGGCTGGGGCTGGCGCACCATCTTCGTCATCAACCTCCCGCTGGCCGCCCTCGTCCTCGTCCTCGGCGCCAAGTGGATCCCGGCCTCCAAGGACCATGCCTTCAGCGGCCGCATCGACCTGCTCGGCAACGTCGTACTCGCCGCGGGTCTCGTCGCGATCGTGCTGCCGCTGGTCCAAGGCCGTTCCAACGGCTGGCCGTTGTGGGGCTGGCTCTGCCTGGCCGCCGGTGTCCTCGCGATCGCCGCCCTCACCATCTCGGAGGGGAAGCGCGGCATCAAGCACCCACTCCTGCCCACCGGCCTGTTCAAGAAGCCCGCCTTCAGCGCCGGCCTGCTCGTCCAACTCCTCTTCTACGGCGGCATGTCCGGCTTCTTCCTGGTCTTCACCATCTGGCTCCAGTCCGGCCAGGGCTACACCCCCACCCAGGCCGGTCTGCTGATGGTCGCCTTCAGCGCGGGCTCGATCCTGGCCGCCCCCGCCGTCGACCCGCTCGTCGCCAAGTTCGGCCGCAGCGTGCTGATCCTGGGCGCGCTGGTGATGGCGGGCGGGCTGTTCTGGGTTCGGCACCAGGCCCAGAACTCGGCCCAAGTGCACACCGGCGCCTGGCCGTTGGTCCCGGGACTGTTCCTGGCCGGGGTCGGCCTGATCTTCCTGATCATCCCGCTGGTGAACACCATCCTGAGCACCGTGCCGGGCGAGTTGGCGGGCGGCGCCTCCGGAATCCTCTCCACCGCCCAGCAGTTCGGCGGAGCGCTGGGCGTCGCCGTCATCGGCAACGCCTTCTTCTCCCACGCCGACAAGGGCCTCACCGACGCCATCACCCACGCGGGCCCCTGGGCGATCGCCGCCTACGTCCTGTGCGCGGTCCTGTGCCTCGCCCTGCCCCGCAAGGCAGTTGGCAACCAGGCCGAAGTCGCCGCCTGACCCTCCATTCCAACAGCGCGCCGCCCTACGGCAGTCGCGTCCCACCCCGCACCGACGAAAGAGACCTCCCCATGTCCGAGAAGACCACCCCCGCCGAGATCCTGACCCCCGCCGAGAAGCTCACCCTCCAGACCGCCGCCCACGGTGTCGTCTCCCTGATGGCGGCCGCCGACCCCGGCCCGATCTCCTCCACCCGTTCCGGCATGGCCGGCGGCAAGGCGCTCTCCGCCGCGACCGGGCTGGTCGGTCACGTCCTCGCCGAGAAGCCCAAGGGCCTCGACCTGGGCGGCGGTTCCACGGCCGGCCTGGCCGACCGCGTCTTCACCGCGCTGGCCGACTCGGTGACCCTCCTCAAGTCGAAGGCACCCGGCGAGGTCGAGAACTTCCGCGCCACCGTCGCCACGATCACGGACGCCGCCTCCCGCGCCCACAAGGGCGCCGCCGGGCCCGCCGAGACAGTCATGATCCAGAAGATCACCGCGGCTCTCGCCGACGCCTGACCAGCCGCCCCGCACGTCAGTCGCGGGTGGCGCCTTCGGGCCAGAGGATCTTCACGGGTACGTCGTGCTCCCGCGCGTAGGTGACGACATCGGCGGTGCCGCCGTAGCCGCGCGCGGGTCGGCCGTCCCAGACGGCGAGGAGTACGTCGACCTGGTCCACGAGAAGCTCGCTGCCCGCCATGTGGGCGTCGGGGCCGGAGGCGTTGAGCCCCGTGCGGTGGACCTGCGTGGCCCGGTGGAGGAGGTCGTCGTAGGCGGAGTGGTGCCAGGCGGGCAGGTCGGCGCGGTACTGGGCGGCCGGCAGGACGACTTCGAGTTGCCCGCCCTGGTCGAGGACGGCCCGGGCGAACCAGGTGTCCGGGCCGTCGGCGAGACAACTGACGCCCACCAGGCTCGCGTTGCCGGGTCCGGCACCGGTGCCGTACGACGTGACCGCCACCTCGATGAGCGCGCGCACCTTCCGCTCCACCTCGCCGGACAGGCCGCGGTGTCCACTGATCCCGACTCTCATGCGGGGGTACCTCCTGCTGGGAGAGGGGGAGTTCGGGCGATCGCGATCTCCACCGTGTCGCGGACGCCGACCGCGCGCAACGCGTCGATGCAGATCTCCGCGAGCCAGGCCGCGGCGTCGGGGGTCCACTCGGGCAGCGCGCACGCGAAGGCCGTACGGTCGTCGTGCGCTCCGGCGCGGAGCTGTCCGTGGCCGCGCTGTACGACCAGTTCGCGCACCCGCTCCGCCACGGTGCCGACCGGGCCCACGACGGAGACGAACGCCTCCGTGCGCGCGTCCGGTGCGGCCAGGGCGAACCAGTCCGCGTCGCCCACCAGATCGAACCGGGTGTCCGGCGCGAGCTGTACCGGCACCCGCACCGTCAGCCCCGTGAAGTCCAACTCGCCCACGCGGCCCAGCGAGTCGACCATGACCCGGGTCAACGGCAGGACGGGCAGGTGCTGTTCGTGCAGTCCGGTCGCGGGATACACGGTCAGCCAGGCGAGTCGCCGCACCCGGCCGTCCCGCGACCAGTCCCCGCCTGCGTCCGCGTGACCCCAGCGCTGCCCGCCGAGTTCGGTGCCGGCGCTGAAGCGAGTGGAACTCCAGCCGTAGGCGGCAGCCCGTTTGACCGCCAGTGAGAACAGGTCCTCGTCCAAGTCGTGGTCCGCGCTGACCTGCCCGATCCACGCGTGCTCGCGCAGCACCCCGTGGACCTCGGCGGTCATCGTGAGGTCGACGGGGTCCTCCGTGCTCGTGCCCAACGCCGTTTCCTCTCGGCCGGTCGAGTGCTGCCCGAGCGTGCTATCTGCCCCGCTGCACCAGGGCCCATACGCCGAGCGACAGCACGACCCCACCCAACACCGCCAGCGGCAACTCGGCGTACAGGACACTCCAGTCGGGGCTCGCCTCGAAGCGCCAGAGGCGGTCCCGGACGTCGTACGACCACACCGCCAGCCCAACTCCCGCGCCGAGTACGGCGGTCAGACATCCCCCGGCGGCCTGCGCGCGTTGTCCCATGCCCGGGACGGACGCGCGCGGGCCGCCGGAGGTTCCCGGTCGTGTTCCCGGTCGCGTCCTCGGTCAGGTCGTGAGGTCGCGGCGCCGTAGGCCCGTCAGTCCTACGGCGACCAGGGCGGCGGCGATCGCGGCGAGGGCGATCACCGGGCCCCACGCCATGTCTCCGCCCGGGAGCTTCGGGAGGTGGCCGAAGGGGGAGATGTCCAGGACCGCCTGGGGGAGGTTCAGCGCGGGGCCGATCCAGCCGAGCAGGAGGGCGAGTCCGGCCGCTGCCCAGGACGCCGGGGCCAGGCGCGGTGAGATGCCGTGGAGGAGCACGGCCAGGGCGCCCAGGGCCCAGATCGCGGGGAGTTGGACCAGGCTGGCCGCGAGGATGGGGCCCAGATCGGCGCCGTAGCCGAGGGTCAGACCGAGGCCGCTCAGGAGCATGATCAGGACCGCGCCGCCGAAGGCGATGACCAGGTGGCCGGCGGCCCAGCGCAGGCGGCCGACCGCATTCGCGAGGATCGGTTCGGCGCGCTGGCCGGTCTCCTCGCTGTGCAGCCGTAGGACCGACGAGACCGCGTACAGCGCGGCCAGCATGCCGAACATGCCGACCATCGTGGCCAGGAACGCGTCCTCGATGCCGGACTGGCCGCCCATCCGCTCGATGATCTCGCGGGTCTTGGCGTTGTCCCCGACCAGGTCCGCCGCGCCCTTCGTGATGCCGCCGAAGGCGACCCCGGCCGCGAGGAACCCGAGGCTCCAGCCCAGTACGCCGCCCCGCTGGAGACGCCAGGCCAGCGCGCCCGCCGTGCCGAGACGGCCGTGGGCCGGTCCCGGCCGGGCGGGCAGGAAGCTCATGCCCACATCCCGGCGACCGGCCAACTCGTAGGCCAGCAAGCCCTGTACGAGGGTCGCGGCGGCGAACAGGGCCAGTACCCACCAGAGTTCGGACGCGAACGGGCGCAGGTTCTCCAGCCAGCCGATCGGGGAGATCCAGGTCGCGGGGGACGAGCCGTCGGCGGTGGTCGAGTCGCCCACCGCGCGGAGCACGAACGCCGCGCCCACCAGCCCGCCGGTCAGGCCCTTCGCCAGCCGGCCGCTGTCCGTGAACTGCGCGACGATCGCCGCCAGCGTCGCGAACACCATGCCCACTCCGCCGACGCCGAGCCCGAGCGCGAGGGCGCCCGCCGCCCCCTGACCGGCCAGGCCGCCCGAAATCAGCAGCGCCAGCGCGGAGTTGGCGACCAGCGCCGTCAACAGGGCCGCCGTCAGCGGTGCCCGGCGGCCCACCATCGCCGAGGAGACGAGTTCCTGGCGGCCGCTCTCCTCCTCGTCACGGGTGTGCCGTACGACGACGATCAGGCTCATGACCCCGGCGAGGATCGCGGCGTAACCGCCGATGCGCCAGGCCGTGAGACCGCCGAGCGAGTCGCTGAACACCGGGCCGTAGGTGGCGCGCAGCGAACTGCTGGTGAGCATCTGGCGGGCGATGTCGGCGCGTTCGGCGGGGGTGGAGTACACGCTCTTCAGGGAGCCGGGGAGGGAGAGGACCAGCAGGCCCGTCACCGCCACCCAGGCCGGGATCACCACGCGGTCGCGGCGCAGGTTGAAGCGCAACAGGGCTCCGGTGCCCGCGAGTTGGCGCGAGGCGCCGGTGCCGGTGCGGGTGCCGGTGCGTGCGGGGAACGCGGCGGCCGTCATTCCGTCTCCTGGTAGTGACGGAGGAACAGTTCCTCCAGCGTCGGCGGCTTCGAGGTCAGCGAGCGCACACCGGACTCGCTCAACGACCGCAGCACGGCGTTGAGTTGGTCCGTCTCCACCTGGAGCCGCACCCGATCGCCCTGTACGTCGAGATCGTGCACGCCGGGGATGGACGCCAACCCGTTGGGGGCGCCGGTGAGTTCGGCCACCACGCTGGTCCGGGTGAGGTGGCGCAGGTCGGACAGCGAACCGCTCTCCACCGTGCGGCCCTTGCGGATGATGCTCACCCGGTCGCACAACTCCTCGACCTCGCTGAGGATGTGGGAGGAGAGCAGGATCGTACGGCCCCGGTCGCGCTCCTCCTCCACGCAGCGCTGGAAGACCTCCTCCATCAGGGGGTCGAGGCCGGACGTCGGTTCGTCGAGGATCAGCAGGTCCACGTCCGAGGCGAACGCGGCGACGAGGGCGACCTTCTGGCGGTTGCCCTTGGAGTACGTGCGGCCCTTCTTGGTGGGGTCGAGTTCGAAGCGGTCGATCAGGTCGGTGCGCCGGGACTTGTCCAGTCCGCCGCGCAACTTGCCGTAGAGATCGATGACTTCACCCCCGGAGAGGTTGCGCCACAGCGTCACGTCACCGGGGACGTAGGCGACCCGGCGGTGCAGTTCGACGGCGTCGGTCCATGGGTCGCGGCCCAGGAGCTGGGCCGCGCCCGAGTCGGCGTGGAGGAGGCCGAGCAGGACGCGGATGGTCGTGGACTTGCCGGAGCCGTTGGGGCCGAGGAAGCCGTGCACCTCGCCGGTCTCGACGTTCAGGTCGAGGCCCGCGAGGGCTTGTGTCCTGCCGAACGACTTGTGCAGTCCGGAGACGGTGATTGCCTTCGTCATGGTTCAGAACGTACGCTTCTTTCAGAAATTTGTGAAGTTAAGGAAGTGTGTGAAGCCCGGGTAGGGTGAGTCCATGACGGATCAGGCGGAGCGGGACCAAGAGGCGGTCTCGAAGTTCGTGGAGAGTTTCGCGGCGCAACTCGTCGAGGCCGGGATGCAGCGGATGCCGGCCCGGGTCTTCGCCGCGCTCCTGTCCTCCGACGACGGCGCGATGACCTCCGGTGAGCTGGGCTCGCAGCTGCGGATCAGTCCGGCGGCGGTGTCCGGGGCGGTGCGGTATCTGGCGCAGACGCACATGGTCTCGCGTGAGCGGGAGCCGGGTTCGCGGCGCGAGCGGTATGTGGTGCACGGCGATCAGTGGTACGAGGCGCTGACCAATCGCGAGGCCCTCATCAAGCGCTGGGAGGGGGCTCTGCGGGAGGGGGTCGGCAGTCTCGGTGCGGAGACGCCTGCGGGGCGGCGGATGGCCGAGACGCTTGCCTTCTTCGAGTTCATCGAAGGGGAGATCGCGGCGATGATGGAGCGGTGGCGGGTTCACCGAGAAACACGCTTCGGTGGAACCCCTTAAAGGGGCGCGGGGAACTGCGCGACCAGCCACAACGCTCCCGCAGGTTCGTACTTACCCGCGGCCCGGTGGTGGGC
>NZ_JBLTJC010000393.1:0-9345 GCF_048158785.1 Streptomyces colwelliae
GGGGACGTCGCCCGCGAGGCGGATGCGTTCGCGGCCGACCGTTTCGTTGTCGCTGAGGTTCACCTCGGGCACCGCGGACAACAGCGCGTGGGTGTACGGGTGCCGGCGGTTCCTGGGAGTACGACTTCAGGTAGCTCACCACTGTGTTGAGCACCGCGACCAAGGGCACCGCCACCACCGCCCCGCCGATCCCGGCGACCATCCCGCCCGCGGCGACCGAGAGGACCACCGCGAGGGGGTGCACCCGGACCGCGCGGCCCAGGATGAACGGCTGGAGGACGTGGCCCTCGATCTGCTGGACCGCGAGGACCACCGCCAGGGTCATCAGGGCCGTGAACACGCCCTGGGTGACCAGCGCGACGACGACCGCCAGCGCGCCGGACGCCACCGCGCCCACCAGCGGGATGAACGAGAACAGGAAGATGAAGACGGCCAGCGGTACGGCCATCGGCACGCCGAGGAAGTAGATGCCGACGCCGATGCAGACCGCGTCGATGAACGCCACTATCACCGTGCCGCGGACATAGGCCGTCAGCGTGCGCCACGCGCGCGGACCCGCGCCCGCCATCGCCGGCCGCGCCGCCGCGGGCACCAGCTTCAGCGACCACTGCCAGATGCGCGGGCCGTCGTAGAGGAGGAAGAGGGTCGAGAAGACCGTCAGGAGGATGCCGGTCAGGGCCTCGACGATGACCTGGACGCCCTCCAGGCCGGCCGAGGTGATCTGGTCGGTGTTGGCGCCGATGGCCTCGCGGAGGTTCTTCGCGATCTGGTTGATCTGCTTCTCGGTGACGTGGAACGGGCCCTTGAGCAGCCAGTTGCGCAGGTCGTCGACGCCGTTCTGGACCTGGTCGGAGAGGTTGTCGATGTTCGCCATGACCTGCCAGGTCACGAACCAGCCGATCAGCCCCATCACCACGAAGCCGAGTATCGCGGTGAGCGCCGTGGCGACCCCGCGCGGAAAGCCGTAGCGGATGAGGCGGGTGACCGTCGGCTGGAGCAGGGCCGTGATGAGGAGGGCCGCGACGAAGGCCAGGACCACCAGTTGGACGGCGCTGATGACGCGCATCAGGACCCAGACCGTGCCGGCGAGGATCAGCAGCCGCCAGCCCGCCTCGGCGGCGACGCGCACACCCCAGGGCACGGCGAGGGCCGGCTCGGGGCGGTCGCGGGCGATGACGACGGGTACCGGTACGGGCTGCGGGGGTCGGGGGTCGTCGGCGGGCGGTTCGGGCGCGGCCTCGGCGTCTTCCTTCGCCACCTCGGCGCGGCGCTCGTCCAACCGCTCCCCCATCTCGCTCAGTCCGGCGCCGACCTTGCCGAGCCATCCTGGTACTCGCGACATGATGCGTCCTCTTCCCCCGTCTTGCCCCACTACTCCCCCCTGGAGTCGCTGCGTGTCCGACCGTACAGGGCGAAGGCCCCTCCCCCTATGACGGGGAGGGGCCTCGTGAGGTTGAGCGGCCCGGGACGGGCGTACGACCTAGTACCAGTTGTTCGCCTGCCAGAACGACCAGGCCTCGCACGGGCTGCCGTAGCGGCTGTCCATGTAGTTGAGGCCCCACTTGATCTGGGTGGCCGGGTTCGTCTGCCAGTCGGAACCGACGGACGACATCTTGGAACCGGGCAGGGCCTGGAAGAGGCCGTAGGCGCCGGAAGAGGCGTTGACCGCGCGGTAGTTCCAGCTGGACTCGTGGTCCACGATGTTGCTGAAGCACTGGTACTGGCCGCTGGGCACCATGGAGGCGGCCATCGACTGGATCTGCGCGACCGTGTAGGAGCTCTGCACGGGGAAGCTCGACGAGGAACTGCCGGCCTTGGCGGCCGCGGCCTTCGCCGCTGCCTTCTCCTTGGCCAGCTTCTCCGCCTTCTCCGCGGCCGCCTTCTTGGCGACGGCGGTCTTGGCGGCGGCCAGGCGGGCCGACTCCTCCGCGTCCTTCTTGGCGCTGGCGTCGGCCTGGATCGCCTGAGCGTCGGCCTGCTGCGTCAAGGAGGCGGTCTGCACCTGGGCCTGCTGGCCCGTGGGGATGTCCGCCAGGAGCGTGGTGTCGGCTGCCGTCGTCTCGGCGTCATTGTTCTGCGCCTGTGCGACGCTGCCCGAGGCAACGCCTACGACGCTTCCGACGGCGGTGACCGCGGTGGCCGAAGCCACTGCGAATCCCCGGACCGAAATCCGGCTCACACGGTTTCCTTCCAGCATCGCCCGCTTCGGTGACCCTGGCGGACGCAATCGTGCCCCTGAACGCTGGCCTCCCAACTGCGGGGTCACGGGAGGCACGGGCCCGGTGGGCAACTCCCGCTCGGGGAGCGCCGCGTGAAGAGCGGGCGGCATACGACTTCGCTGTGGAGTTAGCTGTGATGCCTCTGTGGTGCGTACCGCTGGGGGTACACGTGTGTCGTATGCGGGGCCTGACAGGAATGAGACTCTGCCGTAACCGGACGCCGGGTGGCAATTCTGAGTTGCGTGTGAAAGCTCACATCCCGTTTGCCCCACGGGATTTCGAGAAACAGCGAGACGCGAAAGCGCCGCCCCGCTAAGCTCATCGGCTTCGCGGGACGGCGCCAACTGGCCTGTACTACCTCAGATTTGGCCGTCCTCCAGCATTTCGGTCACAAGCGCCGCGATCTGGGACCTCTCGGACCGCGTCAGGGTCACATGCGCGAAGAGCGGATGACCCTTCAGCTTCTCCACCACGGCGACGACACCGTCGTAGCGGCCGACCCTGAGGTTGTCCCGCTGGGCCACGTCGTGGGTGAGGACCACCCGCGAGTTGGCGCCGATCCGGGACAGGACGGTCAGCAGGACGTTCCGCTCCAGGGACTGCGCCTCGTCCACGATCACGAACGCGTCGTGCAGCGAGCGGCCGCGGATGTGGGTGAGTGGCAGGACCTCCAGCATCCCGCGGGCGGTGACCTCCTCGATGACCTCGCGGCTGGTGACCGCGGACAGCGTGTCGAAGACCGCCTGGGCCCAGGGGCCCATCTTGTCGGCCTCGGAGCCGGGCAGATAGCCCAACTCCTGTCCGCCCACCGCGTACAGCGGCCGGAAGACCATCACCTTCTTGTGCTGGCGGCGCTCCAGGACCGCCTCCAGGCCCGCGCAGAGCGCGAGCGCGGACTTGCCGGTGCCGGCCCGGCCTCCCATCGACAGGATCCCGATGTCCGGGTCGAGCAGCAGATCCAGCGCGATGCGCTGCTCCGCGCTGCGGCCCTTGATGCCGAACGCCTCCCGGTCGCCGCGCACGAGGCGGACGTTGCCGTCGGCCGTGACCCGGCCGAGCGCCTTGCCGCGCTCGGACTGGATGGTGAGACCGGTGTGGACGGGGAAGTCGGCGGCTTCCGGGACGTAGACGCGGCCCTCCTCGAAGAGGATGTCCACCTGTTCGCCCGGCAGGGTCAGTTCGGACATTCCGGTCCAGCCGGAGGAGCCCGTGATGGCGAGCTCCGCGCGGTACTCCTCGGCGAGGAGTCCGACGGAGGATGCCTTGATCCTGAGCGGAAGGTCCTTCGACACGACAGTGACGTCGTACCCCTCGGCCTGCAGGTTGCGGGCGACCGCGAGGATGCGGGAGTCGTTGTCCCCCAGGCGATAGCCGCTGGGCAGCACGCTGGGGTCCGAGTGGTTGAGCTCGACCCGGACCGTTCCGCCGAGTTCCCCGATCGGGATGGGGGCGTCGAGGCGACCGTGCCGGACGCGGAACTCGTCCAGCAGGCGCAGGGCCTGCCGGGCGAAGTAGCCGAGTTCGGGATGGTGCCGCTTGGCCTCCAGCTCTGTGACCACGACGATCGGCAGCACGACTTCGTGCTCGTCGAAGCGGTTCAGTGCGTTCGGGTCGGCCAGCAGAACGCTGGTGTCGATGACATAAGTGCGCCGGTCAGGCAGACGGCGCTTTGTGCTGGTCACCACGGAAGGACGTACCCCCTCGGAAGAGGTCGGGGAGCGACGGAGAGGAGCTGGACCGGTCCAGGCCGCGATGCGCGGGCCGGAGACCGGCCCTCCGTCTCGCCCGTACTGACCGCACGGTCGAACTGGTGCAAAGGGCCTCCCGGGCGGACGGCCCCGTGCCGTCCGCTGAGATACGACACCCGTGGTTCGGGCGTCGACCTGCTTGGCTTATGCCCTCGAACATGCGCCGCCATGCCACGGCATATGACGGCGCCCTGGTGAACTCCTTGTTACTTACGTCCCAAGGGGGGTGGTACCGGGGTTCTGTCCATCATTCGCCGTAGTGGCCCGATCATTCTCCGCCACGGCCCGTCACGCGCCGTAGCGGCCTCTTCATCCGCCGTAACGCCGGTGTCGCGCCGCGTAGTCACGCATCGCGCGCAGGAAGTCGACCTTGCGGAAGGCCGGCCAGAAGACTTCACAGAAGTAGTACTCGGAGTGGGCCGTCTGCCAGAGCATGAATCCGGACAGCCGCTGTTCGCCGCTCGTGCGGATCACCAGATCGGGGTCGGGCTGGGCACCCGTATAGAGGTGCTTGCCGATGAGGTCGACGTCCACGTGCTCGGCGAGCTCCTCCATCGAGGTGCCCTTGTCGGCGGCGTCCAGGATCATCGAGCGGACCGCGTCGGCGATCTCCTGGCGGCCGCCGTAGCCGATGGCGCAGTTGACGAGTATCCCGTCGACGTGCGCGGTGGACTCCTCCGCCTCCTTGAGGACGGACTGCATCCCCGGCGGCAGCAGGTCGAGGGTGCCGACGTGGTGCACGCGCCAACGGCCGTCCGCGGCGAGGGAACTGACGACGTTCTCGATGATGCCGAGCAGGGGGCCGAGTTCGTCCTGGGGGCGGTCGAAGTTGTCCGTCGACAGCAGCCACAGGGTGACGACCTCGACGTCCGTCTCGCTGCACCAGCCGAGGAACTCCTCGATCTTGTCGCCGCCGGCCTGGTGTCCCTGGACGGTGGTGGAGCCGGCGGCCTTCGCCCAGCGCCGGTTGCCGTCCATGATGACGCCGACGTGCTTGGGCACCGACGCGTGGTCGAGATGGCCTCCCACCCTGCGTGCGTAGAACCTGACCAGCAGGCGGCGCAGGGTGTCGCGCACGTTCACGTGTTGTCAGCCCCTCCGTGGATGGCAGTCCCCGGCTGCGAAGCCTACCCCCGCTGTGACACCGATTCCCCAAGGGGTGTCTGGGCTCATCCCGGTTCGGCACGAAGGTCGGACCCGAGCGGGACGCGGGTCGGACGCGGTTCGTCCTTGAGGTCGCCCCCCGGGCTCGTCGTCGGCGGGCGCGAGGGCCGGCACCGCGGGGCACAAAAAATCGGGCCGGTCCGTGGGGGGGATACGGACCGGCCCGAGGGGGGGTTTCCACCATAACCCTTCGTAAGTGATGCTGCGTGCATCGGCGTGCCACAACTACTCTCCGAAACCGGCCGACAACGCGTCCGGGGGTGCGGAAGCCCCGATTCCGGCCCTGATCATGGCTGATTCACAGCGGATTCCAAGGAGAACGTGGAGATTTTCCACCGACCCCCGGCGTGTCGCTCTCAGGGGTGACGCCGTCAGCGAACGTCCGCTTGACGGGGCAGGGCACCGCGCGGCCCCCTCCACCGCACGGTGCCGACCGCGCAGCTTTGCTCACGCGAATTACCTTGGTCCGAACCTACGTGAGGTGGCGGGCGGGATGCGAGTCGATCTCGATAACGATGTGGAAAACCCGTGTACGTATGGGGGACGTGAGGTGACGTGATTCCGCCCGGGCGTGGCTGCCCGCGATCCCGGACGCACCGAGCGGGAACGGCACGCGGTGAGGGGTACCGAGGACGGGCGGGGCGGGCCCGGACCCTCGTACGGCGACAGCCACGGGACTGCCGCGGGACTACGGCCGCACTACCGCGGGACTACGGCCGCACGGGCGCGCGGGATTTGGCCAATCGGCGCGCGGCGCCGGGAGTTCGGGCTGTCACGTGAGCGGCTTGCGGATGTCGAAGAGGTGGCGGGTGCTGTGGGTCACGAACGGGCCCGTGGTCTCGATCTGCTCGTGCAGGGCGCGGAGTTGGGGCTCGTAGGCCTCGACCGTGAAGTCCGGGACCATCCAGATCACCTTGCGGAGGAAGTGGACGACGGCCGCGATGTCGTAGAACTCCATGCGCAGTCGCTCGGCGCGCAGCTCGACGATCTCGAGCCCCGCCTCCTCGGCGCCGGCCCGTTCGCCTTCGGGATCTCGGGCGCCGCTCACGGACTCCGGCTGGGGGCCGAGGAAGCGCTCGACGAGTTCGAAGGCGCTGCGGGGGCCGACGTGTTGGGCGAAGTACGTGCCGCCGGGGCGCAGGACGCGGGCGATCTCCGGCCAGTTGGCGCGGACCGGGTGGCGGCTCAGGACGAGGTCGAAGGCGGCGTCGGCGAAGGGCAGCGGGGCGTCCTCGGCCGCGGCGACCACCACGACACCGCGCGAGCGGAGCAGTTCGGTGGCCTTGGCGACGTTCGGCGGCCAGCCCTCGGTGGCGGCGACGAGCATCGGGGGCTGCGCGGCGGCCCGGCTCAGGGCGAAGTCGAAGACCTCCCCGCCCCCGGTCTGGACGTCCAGGGCGGTGGTCGCGCGCGAGAGGCGGTCCCCGGCGGAACGCGCGTACCCCCACGAGGGGCGCGCCTCGGTGGCCCGGCCCTCGAACCAGGAGAAGTCCCAGCCCTCGGTGGGGACGGCGACGCCCTCCGCGACGAGGTCCTCGAAGCTGCCCGTGCTGCTCCCGCTGTTGTCCATGGGGCGATGGTGGCAGGGCGTTGTCAGTGGGCGCTGCTAATTTCCGAAGCATGGCCGACGACGGAGACACGGACGCGCTGTACCACCGCGATGAGAAGGCGATGCTGCACGCGAGCCTGGACCGGGTCCGGGACGCGGTGCTGTGGAAGCTGGACGGACTGGACGAGGAGCAGGCCAGACGCCCGATGACACCCTCGGGCACGAGTCTGCTGGGGCTGGTGAAGCATCTGGCGTCGGTGGAGTACGGCTATTTCGTGGAGAGTTACGGCCGCGAGGTGGAGCCGCTGTGGTTCGACCCGTACCAGGACGAGGACATGCGTGCGAGCCCGGACGAGACGACGGAACAGATCGTCGCCTTCTACGGCCGTGCCCGCGCCGCCGCCGACCGCACGATCGCGGAGCTGCCGCTGGACGCGGTCGGCCGGCCGCCGTGGCGCAAGCACTCTGTGTCCCTGCGCTGGGTGCTGGTGGATCTGATCGAGGAGACGGCGAGACACGCGGGGCACATGGACATCGTGCGGGAACTCATCGACGGGGCGGCCGGGGATCACCGGCCGTCGTAGCCGACAGATCGTGGTCGTCAGGGGACGAGCGCCCTGACCTCCTCCGCCGCGAAGCGTACGAAGGCCTCAGGGTCGGGTTCGTCGCCGGTGGGCTGGAGGATGACCGTGTCGGCGCCGGCCTCCGCGAGGCGCTGGACGGCCTTCGCCACGGCGCCCGCGTCACCGGCGACACCGAGGTCGGGGACCGACTCCAGTCCTTCCTCGGCGAGTTCGGCGCGCAGTCGGGCGGCGGCGTCGGGACCGGTGGCGGTGAGGAGATAGACGACGACCTTGTGCGGCTCGGTGCGGCCGGCCGACTCCCGTCCCTCGTCGATGAGTTGACGGGCCCGTCGTACGCCGTCCGGTGCGGTGCTCGCGGTGAGGATCGTGCCGTCGGCCGCCGCGCCGGAGAGGCGGAGGGTGCGGGGGCCGGTGGCGCCGGCGAGGATCTCGACGGGACTCTCCGGCGGCCAGTCGAGGCCGACGTCGTCGAGCTTGACGTACCGCCCGTCGGTCGTGAGGCGCTCCCCGCGCAACAGGGCGCGCAGCGCGTCGAGATGCTCGCGCAGCAGGGTCACCGGGGACTCGACGCGGGCGCCGACCTGCCCCATCCAGTCCTGTACGCCGTGCCCGACGCCGATGATCGCGCGTCCCGGGAACAGCCGGTCCAGCGTGGCGACCTCCATCGCGGTGATGGCGACGTTCCGCAAGGGCACCGGCAACAGCCCTACCCCGACCCGCACTTGCTCGCTCCACGCGAGTGCGGCGGCCGCTGCCGAGATCCCGCCCTCCCGGAAGCAGTCCTCCCACAGCCAGAGCTCTTCGAGCCCGGCGGCATCGGCGAGTCGGACGACCTCTCGCAGCCGCTCGGGGGGAAGTTGGGGACGGAATACAGCGCCGAGTCCGGTCATGGGTTCTTCCTACCTGGCGGGAGCATGGTGGACAACAGCTTTACGAGTGGCTGGAGTTGGGGTCGGGGTTGAGGTCGGCGCGCTCGTACCGCAGGAGTACGACCCCGTTGCCGAAGGTGCGTGACTCGGTGAGGCGGAGCGGGGTGCGGGTGTCGGAGACGGGGAACATCGGTGTGCCGCGGCCGAGGACGATCGGGTTGACGTACACCTTGATCTCGTCGACGAGGCCGAGGCGCAGGAAGGTCGCGGCGAGGTCGGCGCCGCCGAGGCCCAGGTCGCCGCCGGGCTGCTCCTTGAGGGCCAGCACCTCCTCGGGGACGACCTCGGACACGATGGTCGTGTTCCAGTCGGCGGGGCCGCTGGGCAGGGTCCGCGAGTACACGATCTTCGGCATGTCCCGCCAGATGCGGGCGAACTCGGCGATGACCGCCGGGGCGTCGGGGTCCGCGTCGGCGGTGGGCCAGTAGTCGGCCATCAGTTCGTGGGTGACGCGGCCGTCGACGAAGGCGCCCATGTGCTTGAGGGTGTCGTTCATGTGCTGGTGGAGTTCCTCGTCGACCATGTGCCAGTCGATGTCGTGGTCGGGGCCCTCCATGTAGCCGTCGAGGGACACGGACATCATCAGGCTGATCTTCCGCACGGGTGCACCACCTCGTTCGCAGTCGGCCCCCCGGGCCGGGTACCGGGTTCACCACCGTCTCACGCCACCGCGAACGCCCCCAGCACCACACCGGTGAACGCTCCCCCGAGCATGAACGGCCCCAGCGGGATCGCCGTCTTACGGCTCGCCCGGCGCAGGGCGACCATGCCGAGGCCGTAGACCGCTCCGTACAGAACCCCCGCGAAGGCGCCCGTGACGAGGACCGGCCAGCCGTACCAGCCGAGGGCCGTGCCGAGGCCGAGGGCGAGTTTCACGTCGCCGAGGCCCATGCCGGAGGGGTTGATGAGGTACAGCACCAAGTACCCGGCGCCGAGGGCGAGTCCGCCGAACAGGGCGGTGGGCCAGGAGCCGGCGTCGGCGGGGAGCGCGGCCGCGATGCCGAGGAGGGCGAGGGTGGCCGCGGCGAGGAGCGAGGTGATGGCCAGAAGCCGGTGGCCGCGCTCCTTCACACGCAGCGCCATCTCCACGATCACCTTGTTCACCCCGGAGTTGGAGATGATCACGAAGAGATCCGCGGGACAGCAGATGAC
>NZ_JBLTJC010000394.1:0-9228 GCF_048158785.1 Streptomyces colwelliae
CGCCAGCAGCAGGGCCAATTTACCCAGGGCGGCACGCCGCTCCGGATGACTTGGCCGAGCGGGGCCGACCATGTCGCCGCCGGCCGCGGTGATCGAGTACGGGTTGTTCTTGCGGGCGTCGCGCAGATGCGTCGCGAGGTACTCGACACCGCCCGCACCACGTCGGCCGCCGCGACCTCGTGGCCGAGCAGCACCTCCACCGCCGGTTCGACCCGGTCCCGCACCCACCAGGCGCCCGCAGGACCCAGGGCCGTGGCCGCGATCCTGGCCCGGGTCGACTCCGGGAGCCGGTGGAAGAGGCCGGGGCGCTCGGAGTAGAACCAGTTGCGCCAGCCGCAGCCCAGGCCGCTGTGCGGGGAGCGGGCCGACTGCCACCACGGGCGCTCCCAGGCCGGCGGCACGTCGTTCCAGGACAGTTCGTCGGCCCGCGCCAACACCCGTACCCGCGTGCCCTGTTCGGCGAGCAGCGCCGCCGTCTCCAGCGCCGCCTGGCCGCCGCCGATCACCGTGACGTCCTTGCCGCGGAAGTCGTCCAGCGCGCTGTGGTGGCTGCTGTGCGAGACGAGGGAACGGCCCAACCCCCTTAGCGCGGACGGGATTTCGACGAACGGCATGACGCCGACCGCGAGCGCGACGGTGCGGGCGTGCAGCACCCTGCCGTCGTCGGTCACCGCCTCGAAGCCGCCGGGCACCGGCGCGATCCGCTCCACCGTCCGCTCGTCCACCTCGGGCACGGCGTTGCGCGCGAACCACAGGCCGTACGAGGCGAACATCTCGACCGGGATCGGCTCCCCGTGCCGGGCCTCCACACCCTGGCCCGCGCAGTACACGTCGAGCGGCCAACGGCCTTCAGGGTCCGACAGGTTGGAGGCCCAGGGCTCCGACTTGAGGAACATGCCCCGGGGCATGTGGTCGCGCCAGGACGCCATCGGCCGGCCGAAGACGCGCAGGTTCAGCCCCGCGGCCGCGGCGTGCGACGCGATGGACAGGCCGTACGGGCCCGCGCCCACCACCAGCAGGTCGTACATCAGCAGCTGCTCGCTTTCTCGTCATCGCTCAACTCGGTCGACTTGCTCAACTCGGCTGGTGAAGCCGGCTTGTTGGGGTGGCTCTCGCCCGCCTGTCGCACCACCCGGACCTCCGCCGTGCGCACCGGGGCCGTTCCGCCCAGCCGCTCCCGCACCTTGCGCAGCACATGCAGGCCCCACAGTCCCCACATCGCACGGCCCGGCCCCGGGTCGTCCGGCGCATGCCAGGCCAGCTCGCGTCCGCCGAGCGCCGGGCGCAGCGCGCTGAGCGGCGCGTAGTTCTCCACCACGAACGACCGCCCCGGTCGCGGCGCGCCTTCCGGCAGCGGACGGTGGGTCAGATCCAGGTGCAGGGCGCGGACGACGTCCAGGCCCGCGGAGTCGGTGAACAGCCGGAACTGGGCGCCGGGCCGCGGGTTGAAGTCGAGCAGGTGATAGCGGCCGGTCGAGCCGCAGCGGCGGAAGTCCAGGTCGAAGATGCCGCGGTAGCCGAGCGAGGCGGTGAGGCGTTCGGCCAGCGCCTGCACCTGCGGGTTGGGTGTCCAGCGGCCCACCGCCGTCAACCCCGCGCCCCGCGGCCAGGCCCGCTGCTTGCGGCCGGGCCCGCCGCCGCGCACGGCGCCGGACCGGTCGGCGTACCCGTGGAAGAACCAGTCGCGGTCGTGCCCCGACGGCAGGAACGCCTGCAACAGCAACTGGCTGCCCGCCTCCTCGGCGCGCAGGAACAACTCGCGCGCCTCCTGCGCGCTGTGCACCACCACCGTGCTGCGCAGCCCGGTCCCGGCCGGCACCAGCCAGGGCCGGCTCCACTTCGCGACCACCGGCAGCCCCAGTTGCCAGGCGGCGCTCGCCGCCTGCGCCGCGCTCTCCGGGATCAGCGTCACCGGATGCGGGATGTCCGCGCCCGCGCACACGGCGGCCAGTTCGGCCTTGTCCGCGACCCGTTCGGCCAGCGCGCCGGGCTGCTGCGGCAGCAGGTAGGAAGGCGCGAGTTCGTGGCTCATCCGCCCGACCGCGACGGCGCTCGCGTCGTCCATCGGGATCAGTACGGCGGGACGCGCGATCCGCGCGGCCACCCGCCGGAGCGCGACGGCGATCTCGCCGGGGGTCGCGCCGGGCGGCGGCGGGGGATGCATCTGGCAGACGAAGCGGGAGCTGCGAACGGGACTTCCGGTGGAATCGGCGACCACATGCACCTCCACTCCCGCCCGGCCCAGCGAACGCACGGCCCCCAGCGTTCCGTGGTGAAAGGGATTCCGGTCGATCCGCAACAGAACTGCGGGGACACGGATGTCGAGCAGCGACACGGACTGTTTCCTTCGGTTCGGTTCACCCGTGTGGGCGACAGAGAAACTCGGAAGCCGTAACGGCGGTGGCGTAATTCATATTCATATGACTGAGTGTCAGTAGAAGAAAAAGAAAAGTCGGTACGGAGTGCGAGAGTGGAGAGAGGAGCAGACATGGCCCCACAGCAACGACGGTCCCGGACCGGACGGCTGGCCTTCATCGCGGCCACGGTCGTCGCGTCGGCGGCACTGGCGGCGGGCCCCGGGTTCGCGGCGGGGGTGACGCGGGCCACCGATCCGCCTGCTCCCGTGACCACCACACCCACGACTCCGGCCGTCGTGGAACCGGTGAAGACGCCCGCCCCCGCCTTCGGTGCCTTCCTCGACTCCGGTGCCCGGGGCGTGGCCCGGATGGCCGCGCTGAGCAGCTGGCTGGGCGGCGCCGAACTGCGCGTCGGCCACACCTACCTGCCCGGGAACCACTGGAGCGACATCGAGGGCGCCCCCGGTCTCCTCGACGTGTGGGCGGACTGGCGTACCGAGAAGTCCGACCGGATGCTCGTCCTCAACGTGCCGATGCAGGAGCACAATGAGGACGGTGTCTCCGACTTCCAGGTGCGGCGGCTGCTCCAGCAGGGCGCGGCCGGTCAGTTCGATCAGCACTTCAAGGCCCTCGCCGAGCGGCTGGTCGACCTGAAGGTGCCGGACACGGTGATCGTGCTCGGCTGGGAGATGAACGGCACCACGTACACCTCTCGCTGCGGGCCGGACCCGGAGGCCTGGAAGAAGTACTGGAACAGGATCGTCACCACGATGCGCTCGGTGCCGGGCCAGAAATTCCGGTTCGACTTCACTCCGAGCCGCGGCCGGGACGCCGTTCCCTGGACGCAGTGCTATCCGGGGAACGACACGGTCGACATCGTCGGAATGGATTCGTACGACCAGCCTTCCGGGCTGACGTTCGACGAGCAGGTGAAAGAGCCATACGGACTCCAGGAACACGTGGACTTCGCCAAATCCCACGGCAAGCCCATTTCCTATCCTGAATGGGGACTCTTCCGTAACGGCGACAACGCGGAGTACATGAAGCGCATGCTCGCCTGGATGGACGAGCACAAGCCGCTGTACAACACGGTGACCGACTACTGCCCGCACGGTGTGTGGCAGTGCTCCCAGAACCCGAAGTCGTCCCAGGTCTACCGCTCGGTCCTGTTCGGCCGCACCGAGGACCCGACCCCGGCCCCGACCACACCCACACCCACGACACCCACCACACCCACGACCCCGGTCACCCCGGAGCCGCCCAAGCCGACCACGCCCACCACACCGCCCACCCCGGCGCACCCGGCCAACTGCTCGCCGGTCGAGCTGGGCGACTGGGTGGAGTACTGGCTCGGCGGAAAGCTGTGCGTGAAGTTCGACTGGTGGCAGCGCGACCGCTGAACCAGAGGTGGCGGCGGGCCGCTCACGGTCCGTCGCCACCGCGTTCCCTCCACTTCCGCACGATCGCCTTGCCCCGCCGGCGCGCGGCGACATCGCAGACGACCGCCGTCATCAACGGCGCCGTGCGCCGCCGGGCCAGCAACAGCCGCTGGTTGAGCACCGGTTCGGGCCGCCAGTGATGCTTGTACGGCTCGTCCCCGCGCAGCAGGCTCAGCGTGCGCGGCCCGTCGACACCGGTGTGCTCCGCGCACGCGTCGAGCAGCATCACCGCCACATCCGCCTTCCGCTCCCGAAGCCGCGGATGCGCGCCGTAGAGATAACCGCCCGCGAGCCGCCGTGACAACAGCGTCAGGTCTACGGCGACCACGTCCTCGTCGAGCCGGAACTCGGTGACGACGGCGTCGCCGGAGCGGACCATCGGCCCGACCGAGCGCACCAGGTGTTCGCAGAACCGGGTCTGGAGATGCTCGGACGTCACCTTCCGTCCCTGCCACTGGAGTTGATGCAACTCCAGCAGCCGCCGCAGCGCCGAGTCCACCCCGTCCGGCTGTACGACGTGACGCTCGACGCCGAGTGCGGTCAGCTTGCGGAGCTTGGCGCGGACGCGCTGGGCCTTGGAGGAGGGGAGACGGGCGACCAGGTCGGCCATCGGTACGGCGGGCAGCTCCAGGCACAGCGAGTCGTGGACGCGGCGGCGCGGGCCGCGCCAGCGGTCGTAGACGCGCTCGACCGCGCCGCCGGGGCGCACCTCGCGGAAGTCGATCAGCGCGGTGCGGGCGGCGGACGCGAGGCCCTCGGTGAGCGCGGCGACCGCCGGGTCGCCGTGGTCGTCGTCCAGCAGGACGTCGCCGTAGTCGGAGATCGCGCCGCCGAGCGGGACCAGCGAGGGCACCGGACTGCGGACGAGCATCAGGGGTGCGGCGGCGACGAGTTCGCGGCCGTCGCGCACAACAAGCAGGCGCAGGCGGCCCGTTCGGCCGTACGACAGCCACCAGGAGTGCAGCCAGGCGTGGGACTGGAACGGGGTCGCCGCGCCGCACTTCTGGTACAACCGGCCCCAGGCCGGGGCCAGTTCGGCGAACTCTTGGGGGTCGGTGACGAGTTCGGCCGAGTACACCGGTGTCACAGGACGTCGGCCGCGGTGGCCGGGCTGGGCACGGAGGCGGGGCGGCCGGTCTCGTCCGGGGTCCGGCGCGGCCGGACGAGCAGCAGCAGGCCGCCGAGGAGACCGCCCGCGCTCGCGCCGACCAGTCCGGTCACCGCGGCCGAGGCCGAGGTGGGCGCGGCCGGCTTGATGGCGCGGGCGAAGGTCTGGAGTTCGACGTGGGTCGAGGCCTTCGCGTCGTTCGCGTGCACGGTCAGCGAGCGGGACACGGCGTTGGCCATGTCGGCGGCGAGGTCGGCGCGCGAGGAGGTGGCCGTGACGGCGACCATCGGCGCGTCCGGCGAGGTCGCCGTCTGCACGCTCGACTGGAGCGTCTTCACCGGCACGCCCGCCCACACCTGCGCGTCCCCGAGCACCGCGAGCTGGGTGGCGACCCGGCCGTAGGCCTGCGCGAAGCCGAGCGCGGTCGACGAGTCGGCCTTGTCGGTCGGGACGGCGATGACGTAGCTGGTGGCCGTGTACGTCGGGGTCTTGACGACGCCGTACGCGCCGCCGAGCAGGCCGCCTGCGACGGCGCCGGCCGCGAGGAGGGACCAGGCCGGGAGGGCTTTCGCGCGGCTGAGGGGGAGGTGCTGTCGGATCTCGGTCATGAGGAACTGGCTCCCTGGGGTGCGGGGGACGGCGACGAGGTGGAGACCGCGGCCGCGTACACGTCCATGAGTTGGGCGGCGCTGCGGGTGATGCAGTAGTGGTGGGCGGCGTCCGGGGCGGTGCGCGGACGCGGGCCCCGCGCGCGGGCCGCCGCCAGCGCGCGGGCGAAGACCTCGGGGCCGCCCTGCACGCGCCGGGCGGCGGCCGCGGCCTGCGGGGGGAGGTCCTCGATGGCGGGGCAGGAGGCGTAGAGCACGGGCAGCCCGGACGCCAGCCCCTCCACGACCGCCAGGCCGAAGGCCTCCTCGGGGGACGGCGAGGCGAGCAGGTCCATCGCGGCGGTGAGGGAGGGCAGGTCGGGGCCCGGCGAACCGTCGGGTGTGTAGGGGCGTTCGCCGGTGAACAGCACCCGGTCGGCGACCCCGCAGTCGTGGGCCGTACGGCGCAGGAGGTTCTCCTCGGTGCCGCCGCCGACCAGCAACAGCCAGTAGTCGGAGGGGAGTTGGGCCAGGGCACGGATCAGGACGTCGAAGCGTTTACCGGCGGCGAGGCGGCCGATGCCGCCGACGACGTACGCGCCCTCGGGCAGGCCGAGCCGCTGGCGGGTGCGCAGGCGCTGGGCCGGGTCGAAGCGGAAGCGGGCCAGGTCGATGCCGTTCGGGACGACTTCGATGCGCCGGCCCGGCACGCCCCAGCGCTTCAGGCGCTCGGCGACCGTGGGGGAGACGGCGACCGTGGAGCGGCCCAGGCGTTCGCTGGCGAGGTACAGGGCGCGGACCCCGGCGCTGAGGTGGCGGCCTTCCATCTGCGAGTCGCCCAGGGAGTGTTCGGTGGCTACGACCGCCTTCACACCCGCGATCCGGGCGGCGAGCCGGCCGTAGACGCAGGCGCGGTAGAGGTGGGTGTGGACGAGGTCGTAGCCGCCGGTGCGGATGATCCGGACCAGGCGGGGGAGGGCGGCGAGGTCGCGGTTGCCGGTCATGCCGAGGTGGAGGACGCGCACCCCGTCGGCGGTCAGGCCGGCGGCGACCGCGCCCGGGTTGGTGAGCGTCACGACGTCGCAGTGGACCGGCAAGTGCCGGATGAGCAGACGGAGTTGTTGCTCCGCGCCGCCGACGCCGAGGCCGGTGATGATGTGCAGGGCCCTCATGCGAGCCCCTCCACCGGACGCCGGCGCAGGCGGTGCAGCCGGTACTTGAGGAAGAGGCGTACGGCGGTGTCGTTCTGGCCGATGTGGACGCGGGGGAGGGCGAGCGGGCTGTTCAGGTCGCCGGGGTCGATGGCGCAGGCGTAGGTGTAACCGGCCTCGCGGACCGCGTCCATGGCGCGGGCGTCGATCGTGCCGTAGGGGTAACAGAAGCCGTCGACGGGGGAGTTGAGCAACTCCTGGAGTCTGGTGCGGCTTTCGGTGACCTCTGCCTTCAACGTGGCGTCGTCCGCCTTCGTGAGGTCGACGTGGGTCAGGCCGTGGGAGCCGATCTCCACGCCCTCGGCGGCGGCTTGGCGGATGCCGTTCGCGGTGAGGAGGGGTTTGCGTGGGCCCAGTGGGTCCCAGGCGTTGTCGCCGCCGAGGCGGCCGGGGAGGACGAAGAGGGTGGCGCCGCAGTCCCAACGGGCCAGCAGGGGAAGGGCGTTGGCGACGAAGTCGGCGTAGCCGTCGTCGAAGGTGAGACCGACCAGGCCGTGGCCCTCGCCCCGGGCGCGGGCGGCGAGCAGGTCGGCCATGGACACGCCCCGCAGACCGCGCCGGCGCAGCCAACTCAGCTGCTGCTCAAGGCGGTCGGGGGTGACCGTGATGCGGTAGGGGTCGTCGGAGCAGTCGCCCACGGAGTGGTACATCGCCACCCACGGGACCGGGCCTGTGGCGCGACTGCCGGTGGTCGGGGAATCAACGGGAGCGGCCATGGATGAGCCTTCGTGTGACGGAGCGTACGGTTTCCAGTGCGGGTGCGAAGCCCTGGGCGTCCAGGGCCCAGCCGAGCAGGACGAAGACGACGGTGACGGTCGTGCAGCCGGCCGTGAGGCCGAGCAGTGGCGAGGGCAGCGCGTGGGCGACGAACGCACCCGCGATCGTCGCGACCACGGCCGCGCGTACCGGCCGGCTCAGCTCGGTCAGGACCTGCCGGGTGTGGAGCGGGACACTGCGGGGGCCCGAACCGCACAGCAGGAGTACGGCGGTGAAGGTGATGCCGGTGGCGTTGGCGACGGCGATGCCGATGACGCCCCACGGGCCGACCGTCCAGGCGCCGATCCAGGAGGTCACGACGATGCCGGCGGCCATCGCGCCGACCGGGTACCAGGTGGGGCGGCCCGCGGAGAAGTAGGAGCGGACCAGGACGCCGACCAGGGTCTGGCCGAGCAGTCCGAGGGCGTACACGCGCATCACGCCCGCCGTGGCGGCGGTGTCGTGGGCGGTGAACGCGCCCCGCTGGAAGAGGAGTTGGATGATCTGAGGGGCGCAGGCGATCACCGTGGCGGCGCCGAGCAGCACCAGACAGGCGGCGAGCGCGAGGTCGCGCTCCACGCGGTTGCGGGCCTTCTCCGTGTCGCCCTCGGCGAGCGCCCGCGCGACCACCGGGAAGGTGACCGTGCACAGCATCATCGAGAGCATCATCGGCATCTGGGCGACCTTCTGCGCGTAGTTCAGATGCGAGATGGCGCCGGCCGGGAGGTTCGAGGCGAGGAAGCGTTCGATCAGGACCTGGGACTGGCGGCACAGGGCGAAGAGCAGCACGGTGGCCATCAGGGCGAGGTTCATCGGGCGGGGTTGCGCGGGACGAGGCGGGAGACGCAGACGACCACCGGGCGGTCCGTCAGGCCGAGGCGCTCTCGGACCTCCGCTCCGCCCGACCCGGGGTGGAAGACCTTCTCGTCCACGCCGGGCGGGAGTTGGACCATCCGCGCGGCCGCCGCCGGACTCAGCGCGGCGGCGATGCGCGAGCGCGTGTACTCGCCGAGGTAGGTGATCGTGTTGGTGGACTCCCCGATGCGGCGCAGGAGTTGACGGGAGGCGGGGAGCTGGGCCCACCCGGCCTCGTGGCCGTGGGTCGTGGCCACCAGCCGTTCCGCGCCCGCCTTCCGCAACGCCGGCGCCATCAGCCCGAGCGGCGCCGCCGCCCCGAACCACACCGCCGTACACCCGTGTTCACGCAGCAGCCCGACGGCCCTGCGGGTCGCGGCGGGTGTCGGCAGCAGCATGGTCGTGGTGTCCCGTACGACGGTGAAGGGCTGCTCGGCGTCGAAGGCGGCCGTCGCCTCCGCGCCCTCCCGCCCGCGCTTCCAGGTCGAGGCGTAAACGACGAGCCGCTCGGGGTCCAGGCGCAGCGCCATGTTGTGCAGAAAAGCCTGGATACCACCGGGCCGGGGCGGAAAGTCATTGGTCACGATCAGGGTCTTGCGCACGCGGCAGACCCTACCGGCCGTACCGGACGACGACTCACAGGCCGGCTCGGCCGCGCTTCATGGCCATCGCACAGCAGATCGGGAGAACATGTGGCCCACACCGGCGGGTACGGCACGGAACAGGGGCTCAGGTGGAGTGTGCGGGCGCGGGACGGCGGCTGGCGGCGCTGTTGGGGACCTGGGGTCTGACCAGGGTCGTACTCCTGCTGTTCGTCTTCAAGGTGCTCGTGTTCCCGGGCCCGGACGTGACCAGCGACGTGTCGGTGATCTACCAGGGCTGGTACGAGACGCTCCTGGTTCTTCTCCCCCCCTC
>NZ_JBLTJC010000395.1:0-9206 GCF_048158785.1 Streptomyces colwelliae
CTGGCGGCACGTCAGCTCGCCACGACCACCAAGTCCGAACCGCAGATGCAGGCCATCACCTCGCGATGGCTGCTGAAGATGCTGCCCTGGGTGGACGTGCGACAGCGACCGCGCGTACACCGGAGTCACCCTGGCCGTGGCAGGCCGCCTTCACTGCTCGCGCTGCACGACCGGCGCGAGGGCCAGCGGGACTTCGGGGTGATCGAAGTTCCGGAACCGAGGCGTCCGACCTGTTTTTTGCGGTGCAGACGCCGATGGACGGGGGCGACGGGCACGCCCGGGGCCGGGCGAGGTGGGTCTCGGGCGGGGTGGGTCTCAGGCGATCTGGGTCCGCGGGGCCGGGTCGGCAGCAGGTACAGCCGGGTCCACAGCCCGTACGGCCGCGGCATCCGCGCCGGTTGTGTCGATGTGCGGCACGGTCGGCAGGTCCGGCCACACCAGGGCCGCCGAGCCCCAGGTGAGTCCGGCGCCGAAGGCGGTCAGCAACACCCGTTCGCCGGCGCGGAGTTCACCCCGCGCGGCGGCGTCGGCCAGGGCCAGCGGGATGGACGCGGCGCCGGTGTTGCCGACGCGCGCGATGTTGGTGACATGCCGTTCGCCGGATACCGGGATGCGGTCGCCGACGGCGGACAGGATGCGGGCGTTCGCCTGATGGGCGCAGAACCGGTCCACATCCTCGGCCGCCCAGTCCGCGCGCTTGAGCACGGTGTGGGCGGACTGGGTCATACGGATCACCGCATGCTGGAACACCTCGCGCCCCCGCATACGGAAGTAACGGTCGTCCGGGCCGAATTCACCGGGTCGCGAGCGCTCCCGCGCACCACCGCCGGGCACCTGGATCAGCTCCTCGCCCGAGCCGTCGCTGCCGAGGTCCAGCGCCAGTACGGCACCCGGCTCGTCGCGCTCACCGCGCCGTAGGACCACCGCGGCGGCGCCGTCGCCGAACACGATTCCGGTGGAACGATCCTGCGGGTCGAGCAGGGTCGAGTACACCTCGGCCGCGACCAGCAGGACACGGTCGGCGCACCCCGAGGTCAGAGCGCCGACGGCGGCGGCGAGGCCGTAGACGAAGCCGCTGCACGCGGCGGAGACGTCCCAGGCGGCGATCTCGCCGAGGCCGAGGCGCGTGGTCAGTCGGGGGGCCATGGCGGGCATCGGCCGGTCGGGGGTGGAGGTGGCGACGATCACGGTGTCGACCAGGGGTCCGCCGGCCATGGCGAGTGTGCGGCCGGCCGCCTCCAGCGCGAGGTCGCCGGTGGTCACACCCGGTGCCGCGCGGCGGCGCTCGCCGATGCCGGTGCGTCTGCGGACCCAGGCGTCGTCGACGTCCCACGCGGCGGGCAGGGCGTGGTTCGGCACCGCGTCCGGGGGGACGAAACCGGCGATGCCCTCGAGGACGGCCGTCTGCGGCGTTCTCAAGAGCGGGGCTGCGCTGGGCAGTCGGAAGGTCACACACGCCTCGATGGGGAAGTGATCTTGGACGAGCGTGCACGACTGTAGAACGGAACAAGATCGGCGCGAGGGCTGACGCGATGCGAACACGTGACCACTTTCGGCCTTTTTTCCGCAAAAGCGCAGCTCAGAGAGCGAAGTGAGGAAACGTTACGTCTGTTATGTCCCGCGTAGATCACCCGAAAGAGGGCGGTTGGAGGCGGCCGTTCGACGCACAACCGCCCCCGGGGTCATGTCAGTTCGGGGAGGACGGGCGAAACCGGCGCGCTGCGGAGTGAGTTCAGGGCGTGAGCTGCTGATGCCCTATGACGGAGAGCAGTTCGAGCTTGCCCTGGCTCTCCGTGCCGGGGCGGGCGGTCATGACCACCAGGGTCTGGGCGCGGTTCTCGGTGAACAGGACCTGCGCGTCGACGTCGATACGGCCGAGGGAGGGATGGAGGATCGTCTTGCTCTCGCCGTAGCGCTGGGCGACCTCCTGGAGTTCCCACACGCGGACGAACTCCGGGCTGTGTTCCTGGAGTTCGGCGACGATCCGGGCCGCCCGGGGGTCGCTGCCGCCGCCCGTGAGCGCGGCGCGGAGGCGGGCCGCCTGGGTGCGGCTGTGCCGGGGGTGGTCCTCCTCCGGGTACACCAGCCGGTCGGTGGGGTCGGTGAACCAGCGGTAGTAGGCGCTGCGGGCGAGGCCGGTGTGGCGCGTCTGGTCACCCAGCAGCGCGGTGGCGATCGGGTTCATGGCGAGGGTGTCGGCCATGTCGGTCAGCACGATCGCCGGGGTGTCGTCGTTCAGGCGCTCCAGGACCCGCAGCAACGCCGGGCTGACGTGCTCGGAGCGCTGGAAGCGGACCGGGGCGTTGTGGCCGATGAGCGTGAAGAGGTGATCGCGCTCGTCCGGGGTGAGCCGTAGGGCCCGGGCGAGGGCGGTGGTGATCTGCACGGACGGCTGCGGGGCGCGCTGCTGCTCCAGGCGGGCGTAGTAGTCGGTGGACATGCCGGCGAGCTGGGCGACCTCCTCGCGGCGCAGCCCCCGCGTGCGCCGGCGCGGCCCCTCGACCAGCCCGACGTCACGGGGTCGCAGCTCCTCGCGCCGCCGCCGCAGGAACTCCGCCAGCTCTTTCCGCTCCATGCCCGCCCGCGCCCTTCCTCGTCGGTGCCCTCGACCTGGACCGTCGACCTCGACCGTCGACTTCGATCTCCATCGTCGCCGCTTTCCGTCCGCCCAGCCAGGGATCCCCGATCCATGGACAAACCTTCCTCTCCCGCCCCCGCGCCCGCCTTCCTACGGTCGAGGCAGCAACGACCTGTGACCTGCGAGGAGAGACACCCCATGAAACTGACCGGCAACACCATCCTGATCACCGGCGGCACCTCGGGCATCGGCCTCGGTCTGGCCCTGCGCCTGCACGAGGCCGGCAACAAGGTGATCGTCGCCGGCCGCCGCAAGGAACTGCTCGACGAGATCACGGCCGAACACCCGGGCATCGAGGCCCTCGCCCTCGACGTCTCCGACCCGGCGTCGATCGCCCGCGCGGCGGAGCGGGTACGGACCGGGTATCCCGAGCTGAACGTCCTGGTCAACAACGCCGGCATCATGCTGCGCGAGAACCTCCTCGACCCGGCGTCCCTCCCGGTCGCCGAGGACCACGTCGAGGTCAACCTGCTCGGCACGATCCGGATGACGTACGCCTTCCTGCCGCTGCTGATGGGCAGGCCCGACGCGGCCGTCCTGAACGTCACCTCCGCGCTGGCGTTCGTCCCGCTGCCGATCACCCCGACCTACAACGCGACGAAGGCCGCGCTGCACTCCTTCTCCGAGAGCCTGCGCGTGCAGCTCGCCCAGGCGGACTCCGGCGTCCAGGTGATCGAGGTCGCGCCGCCGGGCGTGCGCACGACCATGCTGGACCAGGAGGACAACGAGGACTCGATGCCCCTGGACGACTTCCTCACCGAGACCCTCGACCTGCTGCGGGACGACCCCGACGCGAAGGAACTCGTCGTGGAACGCGCCCGGTTCGCGCGCGATGCCGAGTCCAACGGGTCGTACGACAACGTCCTCGCGATGCTCAGCGGCGTCTGACCGCGACCATGACACCCGACGAAGCACCGGCCGACGTACCGGACGGCAGCCCCGCCGAGCGCACCGAACGCGCTGACGCCGCCCGCAACCGGGTCCGGCTGCTGGAGGCCGCCGCCCGGCTGGTGGACGAGCGGGGCGCGGAGCACGTGACGATGCACGAGGTCGCGGAGGCGGCCGGGGTCGGAAAAGGCACGTTGTTCCGCCGGTTCGGCGACCGCGACGGGCTGCTCCTGGCCCTCCTCGGCGAGGCCGAGGCGGATTTCCACGAGGCGTACACCTCGGGTCCGCCGCCGCTGGGACCGGGGGCGCCCGCGAGGGACCGGCTGACCGCGTTCGGCAGTGCCCTGATCGAACGGGTCGCCGCCGACGCCGACTTGGGCGCCGAGCTGGGCCGGCAGGTACTCCACGAACGCCGGCACGCCTCCGACACCGGCCGCGCCTTCCACCACCACGTCTCAACTCTCCTCCGCGAGGCGGGAGTCGACGCGGACCCCGACATGCTCGCGCACGCGCTGCTCGCCTTCGCGAACTTCGAGACGGGGGACTATCTGCACGTCGGCTGCGGCATCCCGGTCGCCCGGCTCCAGGCCACCTGGGTGGACCTGGTGAGACGGGTGACCCACGACGGAACCGGGCCGGCGCCGACTGGGAGAATGAACCCATGAGCATCGTCAAGATCAACGTACTCACCGTCCCCGAGGAGCAGCGCGAGACGCTGGAGAAGCGCTTCGCGAACCGGGCCGGGACGGTGGACGGCTCGGACGGCTTCGAGTGGTTCGAACTCCTCCGTCCCGTCGAGGGCACCGACACCTACCTCGTCTACACGCGCTGGCGCGCCGAGGAGGACTTCCAGAACTGGATGTCGGGGATGGGGCAGGCCGCGCACCGGGGCGGGCCCCAGCAGGGCTCCGCGCAGGGATCCGCGCAGGGATCCCCGCAGGGTGAGCGACCCAAGCCCGCGGCGACGGACTCGACGCTGTGGACGTTCGAGGTGGTGCAGCAGGCCGGTCCCAAGGAGAGCTGACCAGCCCGCTACCTGACGGTCGGTTCCCAACTGCCGCTTCCCGCACCTCAGTTCCTGACCGTCAGGTACAACCACCCTCCCCACGTGCTCACGTTGGTCGTGTCCTTCGCGCTCGCCACGTACTCGGTCCGCACCCGGAACTTCTGGCCGACCGCGTTCGTGAGGCTGAGGTGGGTCACCCCGACGCTGCCCGGGGCCAGGGAGAAGCAGCTCGACGTGGTCAGTGTGTGCCAGGCCTTGCTGTAGTACTCCTGGGCCTGGAACCGCATGCACTGCCCGGACTTGTCGGGCGACACGGTGCCGGACACCTGTGGCTTCACCGTGTGGTGGTAGACGCGGTAGGTGACCGAGCCGTACTTGGTGCTGGTGTAGTAGCCGCCCAGCTTCTCGGCGATCCCCACCTGGTCGTGGACGGCACGGGTGGCCGTCGCCGGGGCGTAGCGGTAGTCGCCCGCGAAGGACGCCGTGAACGTCGTGTTGTGGGTGAGCCTGTACGTCGCCTTCAGGTTGCCCGCGCTGTCGACGGCCGCGGTCTTCACCAGCGTCTTCCTGCCGCCCGCGGGCGTCGCCCAGATCGACACCGTACGGCTGTTGTACGTCGTACCGAGGTGGGCGGTGACGGTGGCCGTCGCGCCGTAGGTGTACGTCGACTCGTTGCTGGTGACGGACACGGCCGTCGCGGCGCGGGACACCTGGACGGTCGCGGACGCGGTGGTCGCCTGGTGGGCGGTGTCGCCCGGGTAGCTCACCGTGTAGGTGTTGGCGCCGCCGATGGACGGGGTGTCCTTGACGCTGATCTTGCCGTCCGTACCCACAGGAACCGTCCATGTGACGGGAGTTGTGGTGTGGGCCAGGTCCGTGCGGGACACGGTGACCGTCTCGCCGGCGGGGTACGGGGCGTCGCCCAAGGTGCCGCCGAAGGTCAGCGCGGCGCCGCGGGTGGCGGTCGTCGGGGCCTTGAGGGTCAGGGCCGGGGTGTACGGCGAGACGGTCAGGGACGGCTCGTTGGCCGAGGGCTGGTACATCGCGTCGCCGGCGAAGGAGACGCGGTAGGTGAACCATCCGGTGGTGTCCGGGGCGTCGCTGACCGTGTACTGCGACGTGACCGGATCGACTGCCACGGACGGGAGTTGGACCGTCTCCTGGGTGTCCTCGTCCGTCCGGGACACCTGGAGGGTCGTGCCCTGGGGGAAGGTGCGGAAGTCCACCGAACTCAGGGTGCCGGTGAAGACCACCGAGTGCGGCTTGGCCGAACTGATCTCCGGGTAGCCGACGGTGGTCGGCAGCCGTGCCACGTCCAGCTTCATCGAGGTCGTCGCGGGCCGGTGCGCCGCGTCGCCGGCGTACGACACCTGGTAGGTGTACGCACCCTCGTCGGACCGGGTGTCGGTGAGCGCGAACGTGCCGTCCGCGCCGACCGTCGCGTCGGGCAACTCCGTGCCGTCACGGGTGACTTGGAGCTTCGCTCCGGCCGGGACGAAGCCCTTGGTGGTGACTGAGCCGGTGAGCGTGAACTGCCGGGTGGGGACCGCTCCCGTGGGATTCAGGGCCAGTTGGGTGTCGGTGAGCTTGGGCGCGCTCAGCACGTTCAGGGTGTAGGCGCCGGAGGTGTCCTGCGTGACTCCGTAGAGCGTTCCGCCGTCGCCTCCCCACATCAGGCCGTCGGGGGCCAGGGTTCCGGCGGGCAACTTGACGTATTTCTCGGCGAGTTGGGAGCCCGCGTAGAGGTACACCCCGGGCGCCGAGCCCTCGGTGCTGCCGACGGCGATCGTGCCGTCGGTGTCGAGAGTGAGCGAGTTGGGCGCGGAGGGGATTCCGCCCGTGTAGTACACAGAGGGGTTGGCCATCGCCATGTCCGCCGTGCGGTAGGCCCGTAGGGCGACGTCGCCGGACGTGGCGAGCAGCACCTGCTTGCCGTCGCCGGTGACCTGGAACCCGGTGGTCGGACCGCCGGAGACGCCCAGGTGGGTCATGGCGACCGCCGTACCGGAGGAGACGTCGAAGGTGGCCACGTCGGTGGTGCTCGTGCTCATCTCCCCGGCCGCGAGGACACCGCCGCCCGTCGCGAGCTGCGGCGCGGCGGGCCAATTGGCCAGCACCGACTGGGGTGTCGCGACCGGTTCGGCGGCGGCCGGGTCCACGGACCCGACGGCTCCCCTGCCGTCCACCGTCGCGCCGTACCAGACCTTGCCGCCCGCCACCGCGACGGAGACGGGCCCGCTGCCGGTCCCGGTCGCGTAGCGCGCGGACTCGGTCAGCGTCGCCGTGTCGATCGCGGCGACCGCGTCACCGTCCGCGAGGGCCGCGTACAGCGTGCCGCCGTCCGGCGACAACGCCAGCCCCGTGGCGCCCTGTTCGCCGGTGATCGTGGTGACGGGGTCACCGGCCAGGTCCGTCACCACGATGCCGGTCGAACCGGCGCCCTGGCTGAAGAAGAGGTGCTGGTGAGCGGTGTCGACCAGCAGGTGCGCGTAGTGGGACAGCGGCAGCGCGGCCGTACTGTCGGCCCACGCGGCGGTGCCGGTGAGGCCGAGGGTCGCGGTGGTCAGCCCGGCGACGACCGATATCGCCGCCGTGAGCGAGACCTGCTTGAGGCGCATGAAGCTCCTGTGGAAAGTGTGAACAAGCAGGTCGGACGATAACTCCCGCGAGTGACAACCTTCCCTACAGGAATTCCATGTCCTGGCAAAGAACCTCTTCCCGACAAAGAACCTCTTCTACGACACCCCGGGAACAGCCTCTCTACGACGCCCTGGCAGCAGCCTCTCTACGACGGCTCCCGCACAGCCGTCCTCAGCTCGCGCAGCACCAGCGCCAGGTCGTCCGGCGCCGCCGCGAGCCTCACCGGCCGCCCCCCGTCGTCGAGTTCGGCGACGTGCCAGCCGCTGGGCACGGTGTCGCCGTCGCCGCCGCGCACCCGTCGTACCGTCCGGACGGTGAGCCGTTCCACCGGGATCCGGCGGGCCGCGAACCGGCCCGGGCCCGGCGTCACCGCGGGCGGGCCGTCGCCGAGGGCGATGTGGGTGCCGAAGCCGTGCGGGTTGTAGTCGGTGTGCTCCAGGAACCGGGCGGACAGGAACACCTCCCCGTCCAACTCCGGGAGTTCCGCGGTCACTTCAGCCGGTCGGGGTGCGCGGACGCGGGTCGCGCGCCAGGCCCGTCCGAGGAGCGCTGCCGTGCCGAGCGTGCCCGCCGCCGCCCACGTGATCGTCGCGGTGGAGGCGAACAGGGTCGTGGGGTGGAAGTAGCAGAGGGGCAGCAGCCACAGGGCCGTACCGGCGAGCGCGAACCCGAACGGCAGGGCGGAGGGCAGGACTTCGTCGTCGGGGAGGCGGCGGCCGCGCAGGCTCAGCAGCACCCGGGCGCCGGCGTAGCCCGCGGCGAGAGCGGCGAGAGCCGCGATGGCGGCCAGGTCTCCGGCGGACTCGACGTGCTCGCGCCAGACGTACCGCGATCCGGTGATCGCCATCAAGTCACTGCGCCAGAAGGTCAGTCGGACCTTGTCCCCGGCGTGGAAACCGTCGGCCGCCTCGCGCGAGACCGCGGTGCGCTCGAAGGGCCGGTTGTCCGTGAAGTACACCCAGCTGATCTTCTTGGGCCGGTTGGGGTCGGTCCGCGCGATCACGGCCGTCATGTAGGTCAGACACTCCCCGCGCTCCGCGACGGGCGTCGCGGCGGTGCACGGGCGGGCCGCCTCCCACGCCCGCTGGTCCGCCGCGACGCCCGACACGGACGCCGCCAGCACGACCGCCCCGATGAGCAACGCCACGCACCAGCCCGCCGCCACGGCCAGGACACGGCCGGCGCTGCGGTCCGAGATGACGCGGACGCTCTCCGAAACCGGCTCCGGTACGTCGGTTCCGTAGCGGTGGTGCAGCGCGCGGAGGGCGTCCAACTGGTCGTGGAAGTCCAGGAGGGAGGACGAGTCCGTCGGCAGCGGCAGGGTCCGTCTGTGTCCGTTCCGCAGCAGCACGCTGACGTGACGGCTCAGGCCGCCCCGCGAGTGGCTCCTCAGCGCGATGTGCAGATCGGCGACCTCGTACCACGGCACGCTCCAGCGGCGCAGCAGCGTCCGGGACCGCAGCCCGTACGCGCCGGCGTCCACCCGGGCGGTGACCACGTGGAGCGCCACGAGACCGACGAAGGCGAGCGCCGCGCCGGGGATCAGCACCCACAGCGCGTCCGGTCCGCGGTACACCGTCCACACCACCGCGGCAGCCACCCCCGCCGCCGCGAACACGACGGAGAACCACAGGGCGCGGCGCGAACGGGCGCGGCAGGTCACGTCAGGGACGACATCGGTCATGACGTGAACTCTCCCCGGCCCGCACGGCAGGCGCTTGTGCGATCTCCGGCAGTCTTCCGGCAGGCCAGGTTGCTCACAGGAGGCAAGGAGAGGGCGAGAAGAGGGCTGGAAGGGGGTGAGAAGGGGCTAGAAGGGGGTGAGAAAAAAGAGGCGCGTGAGATGTTTGAACCGCCGCGAAGCGGTGAGGCGAGCCGAATGCGCGCTTCTCCCACCGCCTCCGCCCAGTCCACCGAGGCCGAACCGTCGGACCGGCGCGAGACCGCGCGGCGGGCGCTGGCACGCCGCGGACTGTGGTGACGGGGAGAGGAACCGCCGTGCACATCGTGTTGGTGGACATGCCGTGGTCGTCG
>NZ_JBLTJC010000396.1:0-9185 GCF_048158785.1 Streptomyces colwelliae
AACCCGCAACCGAGCTACGGAGCACCCCACATGCATGACGACCGCAGCCTGGTCGAAGCCCGCCTCAAGCGCGTCCTCGAAGAGCGCATCCGTCCCGCCGTGTACCCCGAGTCCGTGCCGCTGGAGGGCAGGCGGACGCGCGGGAGATCGTCCGCCTCGAACTCCTCGCCGAACAGGTCGCCGACACCTCCGGCACCGTCGAGTCCTTCCTCGCCAACCTCGCCGAGTCGGTCCACGGCGCCGCCGCGAGCGCGGTCGCCTTCACCTCCGTGGCGGGCGTACGGCACGGCCTCGCGCTCGCGCCCGAACCGCCCGGCCCCGGTGAGGTGCGGGGCGCGGCGGGCCGCTGGCTGGCCGGGCGGCGGGTCGGCGGGACGCTCAGCGACCCGGTGCTGCTACGGCATCTGCTGTGGATCGCCGTGGCGTCCGGGCTGCCGCTCCAACTGCACGCCGGACTGGGCGAACCGGGCGTGCGCATCGACCGTACCGACCCCGTCCTGCTCACCGACTTCGTGCGGGCGACGGCCGGGCTCGGCACCGACCTGGTGCTGCTGCACAGCTACCCGTACCACCGGCACGCGGCCCACCTCGCCGGCGTCTTCCCGCACGTCTACGCCGACTCCGGCGCCGCCCTGGTGCGCACTGGCGCACGCGCCGCGACCGTGCTCGCCGAGATCCTGGAGCTGGCCCCCTTCGGCAAGATCCTCTTCTCCAGCGGGGCCCACGGACTGCCCGAACTGCACGTCGTAGGAGCGCGGTTGTTCCGCGAGGCGCTCGCGCGGGTGCTCGGCACCTGGGTCGCCGAGGGGGCCTGGTCACCGGCCGACGCGCAACGCGTGGCGGGACTGATCGCGGTCGGCAACGCGAAGAGGGTGTACGGGCTGGAGTGAGCTGTACAGACTGGGCCCATGCCGACCGACGCGTTGCTCGACCGCTTCCTGAACGAACTGGCCCCCCTGGAGCCCATCGCCGTGTGGGCCCACGGTTCGCTCGGCGGGGGCGACTACCAGGAGGGCCGCAGCGACCTGGACCTGATAGCCATCCTCGACCATCCCCTGAAGCCGAGCACCGCCCGACAGCTCATCGTCCTGCACCGAGGGCTGCGCACCGACCCCCTCGCCGTCCGCCTGCACTGTAGCTACCTCGCCCCGGGCACCCAGGACGCCCCGAACCAGCGCCACCTCACCTGGGCCCACGACCACGTCACCCGTCGGCCCGTCACGCCTGTCACCCGGCGTGAACTGCACCAGTTCGGGCGGGTGTTGCACGGCGGATCACCGAAGGACCTGCTGCCGGCCGTGACGGACCAGGAGCTGGCCGAGTTCGTCGTACGGGACCTGCGGGACTTCTGGCGGCCGGCCGTCGACAAGCCGCAGATCTGGCTCGAGAACGGCTGGGTCGACGTGGGCCTGACCACCTTCGCCCGCGCGACGGTCACCCGCCGGGACGGCCGCCTGATCACCAAGCGCGAGGCCCTCGACCTGCTGCCCTCGCTCGGCGCCCCGGTGGAGGTCGTGGAGGACGTCGTACGGCGGCGTTACGACGATCCGGTACCGTCCGCCGCCTCCGTAGAGGGCGATTGGCTCCACCGCCGGGCCGAGCTGACCCGGGCCTATCTGGGACCGGCGATCGACGACTTGGTGACCCGCTACGGGTGAGCCGTTCAGTACGGGTGACGCTTCACGCGCGCGTGGGCAGTGACTGTTCCACCGACGGGCCCGGCAGGTCGGTCACGACCTCCGGCCGCTCGCGCAGCGACAGCAGCACCCGCAGCACCCCGATCCACACCAGGCAGGAGCCGAGCATGTGGAGGCCGACCAGGGCCTCGGGGAGGTTCGTGAAGTACTGGACGTAACCGATGACGCCCTGGGAGAGCAGGATCAGGAACAGGTCGCGGGTGCGGTCCAGGGGGCCCTTGGGAGCGTCGACCGCCTTGAGGACGAACCACAGGGCGAACGTCAGCGTGACCACGATCCAGGCGAGCACCGCGTGCAGCTTGGCGACCGTCTCCCAGTCGATCGGGATGCGGTCGACCTCCTTGGAGTCACCCGCGTGCGGACCCGCGCCGGTGACTACCGTGCCGACCGCGATCAGCAGCACGGAGGCGGTGACCAGGAACCACACCAGTTGCTGCACGGCCTTGCCGACCAGCGGCTTGGGCTCCCCGTCGCCCTCCCGGCTGCGCTGCCACATCAGCGTGGCGACCGCGATCAGGGCCGAGGAGAGCAGGAAGTGGGCCGCGACCGTGTACGGATTGAGACCGACCAGCACCACGATGCCGCCCAGGATCGCGTTGCTCATCACGATCCAGAACTGCGCCCAGCCCAGCCGGGTGAGGGCGCGGCGGTACGGCTTCTCCGAGCGCGCGGCGATGATCGCCCAGCCGACGGCGGCGCACAGGACGTACGTCAGCATCCGGTTGCCGAACTCGATGGCCCCGTGGAAGCCCATCGCGCTGGTCGTCGTCAGCGAGTCGTCCGTGCACTTGGGCCACGTCGGGCAGCCGAGCCCGGAACCCGTCAGCCGCACGGCACCGCCGGTGACCACGATGACCACCGACATGACGAGCGCGGCGAGAGCGGCCCGCCGGACCGTCCGGGGATCCGGGGTCCAGCGTGCGGCGATGAAGGCGAGGGGGTTGCGCGCGGCGGACAGGGCGTCGGCGGGGGTCAGGTTTGGCACGGGGACCATCGTAGGGGGGTGCTTGTGCACGAATTCACGTGGGTGGGGGGACGGTGGGGCCTCACGTCACCGACGGGTCGGGCGCTGTGGGTGTCAGCGGTGAGGCCGAGGGCTGCTGTGCGGGTGGTGCGCCCTCGGCGAACGACTCCTTGATCCGGCGGGCGCGCGCACGGAAGTCCGCTTTCCGGGCCGGGTCCGCGGTGGCTTCGGCCAGGCGTTCGTACACGGCTACCAGGGAAGGGTGACCGGTTCCGAGACAGGGGACGAAGATCTCCTCGGCCAGCCGGAGGGTCTGCTCCGCGTTCACCCGCTCTCCGGTGGAGAGCGTGACCGTACCGCCCGTTTCGATCAGGACCGCGCCGAGGCGGGAGAGGGTCTTGGCACGGTAGGGGTGATGTGCGTCGTACGACCTGACATAGATGCGCTCCGCCTTCAGCAGGACGCGCAGGGCTTCCTGCTGGCGGCCCTGGGCCAGGCGGAGCGACCCCAGCTTGTTGAGGCAGGCCGCGTACTTGTGCTCCTCGCTCTCCCGGCGTTTGAGGTGCAACGCCACGACGGGCCCCAGCAGAGCGTCGGCCTCGGCCAGCCGTCGGCGGGACTCCCGGATCATCCACAGCCGGTGCACCGGACGGTGGGTGTCGCGGGCACCGGCACGCAGCTCCTCGCTGCTGCGCCGCAGGATGTCCGCGAGGAACTTGCAGACCTGAGAGGTCTCGAAGTCGTCCGTGTCACGGTTGGCGCGGAGGACTACCAGAGCGGCGCGGAGTTCGACCTCGGCGGTCCGTAGATCGCCCCGGTCCTGGGCCACGATCGCCCGGTCGCGCTGAAGCATCGCCCGGAAGTCCAAGTGGTCGCGGGGCTCCTCACTGCCGCCGCTCGGCACGAGTTCTTCTGCCCGCGTATAGCGTTCGAGTGCCTGTCCGAGCCGTCCGGCGTTCCGGTGGACCATGCCGGCCTCCTGCTCGGCCACGGCTTGGTCGAGGTCCTCCCAGTGGAGCTCGGTGCTCTTGTACATCGCGATGGCACTTTCCACCGCCTCCAGTGCCTCGGTGAACTTGGCGCGCTCACGCAGGATCCCGCCGAGCTGGCGCTGGCACTTGGCTATGAGCGGGAAAAACGCGTCGGCGTCCTCGCGGCTGTCCGGTCGGAGCGCCTGTCGGCACTGCTCGAGTGCCTGTCGGCACTCCTCCTCGGCCGTTTCGAGTTGGGCGCGCCGGTAGCGCTGGGCGGCCAGGGACAGCAGAGCGGTGGTACGTCCCAGGTTGTCGTCGATGTACAGAGAGCGGAGGATCGCCTCCTTCTCGAAGTAGTCGAGGGCGCGATTCCATTCGCAGCGGTGTTCCTGGTACTCGCCGACGCGGTGCAGCAGCCGGGCGAAGGCCTGAGGGTCGCGGGCCGCGCCGAACTCGTGGTCCCCGGTGTCCGCCGCCCAGGCCAGTTCGGCGGTCACCGCCTCGACGTGGGGCATCAGCCCCTCGCACACTCCGCGCTGGTCGAACTGCCGTGGCCGCGTCGGGAAGGCCGCTTCCAGGAGCTGGACGGCGGCCTGCGACCACAACATCCTTGCCTGTTCGTCCATGTCCTGCCGGACATGGAACTGGACCTGGGGGTGCATTGCATAGGTGACGGTGCCGAGTCTGCTGTCCCCGCTGCGGCGCAGCAGCGAGTAGTCGGACAGCCGGCGCACCACGAGATTGAATGCGCCGTGGTCCCCCATGACCTCCCGCAACGGCGAGGGAACCATGGCCGGGTCGCGCAGCAGGGTGTCCTTGCGTACGTCCTCGGAGGCGAGGAACGAGCACAGGCGCATGAGATCCTCGGCCACCGGCTCGGCCACGGTGACCCGCTCGATCGCGAGCCGGAAGGTAGCGGCGACGACGTTGCGGCCCTCGGGAAGGTCGGGGAGCCGGCGCAGGTACTCCGGTACGGAGATCTCCGTCTCGGCGATGTAGGCCCCGGCCTGCTCCAGAGCGAGGGGCAACCAGTGCAGCTGGACGCCGAGTTGGCTGAGGTCTTCCTCCGTGTTGTCGCCGTCCACCCGTGTCCTGAGGAAAGCGAGGCCGTCCGCGGCCCCGAGGTCGGACAGCTCCAGCACGACGGGATCCGCATGGTGCCTCTTCCAGCCCTCGCGCTGCTGAGTGGTGATCAACACCTCGCCGTGCCCGGTCCGGGGCAGCAGCGACTGGCGTGAGTCGCTGCTGTCCTCGCTCAGTGGCCCGATGCTGCCCTGCTGCACGTCGTCGTACACGAGGAGCCAGCCGGGGGCGTCACGGAGTTTCCCCCAAAGCCGGTTCAGCATCACGTTCTTGGAGTCGTGCTCCGGGATGCCGAGGCATGCCGCGAGTTCCAGCAGATCGCTCCGGAGCCGTTCGTAGCTGGACGCCGACAGCCACCACACCAGGGACCGGTTGTGCCGCAGCCGCTCCTCGGCGTAGGCGGCGGCGAGCTGGGACTTGCCGACGCCGGCAAGACCGTGGACGACCGCGATACGGACTCCACCGTTCCGACGGCGGGGCCGTAACCCCCTTGATAACTCCCGGAGTTCTTGCGTACGCCCGGTGAAGTACCGGGAGGGGTCGGGAAGATTGGGCGGGGGTACGTATAACGGGCCTTGTTCCGGGCCCTCGTTGGCGGGGTGCGGGGCGCGAGAGGGATGAACGATCAAATAGCCCGAAATTGCGGAGACGCCTCCGAGTACGCCGGCGCTCAAGGCAAGCCACATGAGGCGTGTGTTGTGTGTGTCCTGCGCAACCACGGACAAAAAGACCGCTGCGGCTCCGGTCAGGGAGCTGAGAACGATCCAGAACACCCGACTGCTGGGCAGTATTAGCATGACGCTCCCCCCGACGGTGCCCACGCTGTACAGTCCCATTCTCCTCGCCGGTTCTCCCGGCAGCCAGACAACTGCGCGGAACCAAGTCGGCGTCTATTCGTGTCCTGTCCTCGTACTAGGTCGTTAGCCCGGCGTTTCGGGCATTTACTACGACCAGACGGAGGCGCCGTGGACCGCCGGCAGGAAGAGCTGGGCGAGGAGGGATCCGCTCCGGGCCATCGCATGCATATTGGTCTGGTCCACTGGTCCTTTCCGCCGTGCGTGGGCGGGGTCGAGACCCATCTCTGGGACTACTCCAGGGCGTTGGTCGCTCGGGGACACCTCGTCACGGTGTTCACCGGGACCCGGAACTACCAACTTCCGTGCGAGAGCGTCGAAGTGCGCACGCATCCGCTGCTCGACCTTTCGGTTCAGCGCGCCGACGACGAGCGCGAGGTCGGGGAACTCGCGGACTGGTTCCGGAACGAACTCGGGCCCCCCGGCGGGCCGATCCGCCTGTTGCACTGTCATAACCTGCACCACTTCTCCAGCGTCCCCGCCCGCGCTCTGAAGACTCTTCAGGGGGAGCTGGGGCTGGTCCTGCCCCACACCTACCACAGCATCTGGCGCAGCTCGCAGGACGATCGTCTGGCCAGGGAGTGCGCGGTCTGGGACGTCCATCACGCGGTGTCGGACTTCCTCGTCAAGGAGTGCGCCGATGTGTTGGGGGCGGGGGTTGACCGCACGTATCTGGGCGTGGACACCGACGCCTACCTGGAGGTCGCCGCACTCGGCGAGATCGGCGTCCGGCCCGTCATCCTTCTCCCGGCCCGGCTCATTCCCAACAAGGGCGCCGACGTGGCGATCAGGATGCTGCGGGACGTCATCCGTACCGGCCAGGCATTCGCCGGGAGCGACACCCCCCTCAGGCCGCGGCTGGTCCTGACCGATCCGGTGTCCACCGTCGACTTCCACGACGAGAGAGACGGCTTCCGCGGTCAACTGCTGTGCCTTGCGGAGAAGTTCGGACTTGGTGTGGGCCCGGGCGAGGACGTCGAGTTCAAGCCGGCCGGCATCGAAGACATGCGCAAGCTGTACGAGGAGGCTGCGGTCGTCGTCTACCCGTCCCGATTCGACGAGCCCATGGGACTCGCCCCGTTGGAGGCGATGTGCGCGGCACGGCCCGTGGTCGCCACCAGCGTAGGCGGGCTGGGCGAGGGGGGCAGCACCCTCGTCGCGCCGGCTGAACGGGAGGACGACGACAAGCTGGCCGCCCGATTCGCGGACGAGGTGTGGCAGCTGCTGGCCGAGCCGGACCGGGCCAGGCAGGCCGGTCTCGCCGCTCGGCGGCATGTCAAAAACCGCTTCGACCTGGAGCGCGTCTATGTCGAACCCATGCTCAAGGAGTATGCGCGGCTGCTCGGCAGGGCTCCTCAACCCTCTGCTCTTCGCCAGCCCGAGGGAAGTTCCGGGAAGGCGCAGTCGCCCGAGCCGGTGGCGACGACCGTCAGCGGCTGACCGTCCAGCACCAGGCCGCGCACCGTGAGAGGCAGGGGAGTCGCGGGCCGGGCCGTCAGCGTCCGCCGGGTGATGTCGGGCCGTAGGCCCAGGAGCGCGGTCAGGACGGCCACCCCGGACGCCGCCGACCAGCCCTGCGGCCGGCAAGCCGCGGGGTAGGCCAGCGGAGCGGGAGAGTCGTCGGTGCGGGCGTCACCGCCGTACAGCTCCGGCATCCGGTACTCGAAGTGGGTGGCGGCGTCCAGCAGTCCGTTCATCAGGGCCAGCGCCTCCTGGTGCCGTCCGCTCACGCACAGCCCGCGCAACGCGATCGCCGTGTCGTGCGTCCATACCGAACCCCCGTGATAACTGAGGGGGTTGAAACCGGGCACGGTCGCCGAACGGCTGCGCAGGCCCCAGCCGGAGTTCAGCTGTGGGTGGGCGAGCCAGGCGGCGACATCGCAGCAGTCCTCCTCGTCCAGGATGCCGGTCGACAGCAACTGCCCCATGTTCGAGGCCGGGCCGCTGACGGGAGTGGGTCCGTGTCCCACCGCGATGGCCACGTAGCGCGACGCGGGCCCCTCGGCCGAGGGGATCCAGAACAGTTCGGCGAAACGCTTCCTCAGAGCTTCGGCCCAGTTGAGCAGTCGTTGGGCCGAGTCGTGCCGGTTGCGGTGCGTGAGCAGTGCGGCCAGTCCGTTCGCCGCCTCGTAGGCGTATCCCTGGACCTCGCACAGGGCGAGGGGCGGCTCGATGCGCCTGCCTTCCGCGTCCCGTACCGCGTCCACGCTGTCCTTCCACGACTGGTGGCGCAGCCCGCCGGGTCGTGGGTTGTACCGCAGCAGCCCGTCCGCATCGTCGCCCGTGCGCTCGACGACCCACTCCATGGCACGCTCCGCATACGGCAGCAGCGCGTCCACCTCGTCGTCCGGCAACCCCCAGTTCCAGGCTTCCGCCAGCAGGGTCACGAACAACGGGGTGGCGTCGACCGAGCCGTAGTAGTGCGAGGGCAGGAGCAGGCCGTGGCCGTGCTGGGCCGCGGCCGGGCGCAGTTCGTGGAGTATCCGCCCGGGTGCCTCCTCTCGGAAGACGTCGTGCACCCGGCCCTGTCGACGGGCCAGGGCCCACAGAGTGCCGCGGGCCAGATCCGTGCCGAGCGGCAGCAGCATGCGCGCCGACCAGATGCTGTCGCGGCCGAAGAGGGTCAGATACCAGGGGCAACCCGCCGCGATGAACTGGTCCTCGGCCGGGCCGTCGCCCAGCGGGTCGGCCAGCCGCAGTTTGCCGAGGTCCCGCAGACCCCAGCGCACCAGGTCCCGCAGCCGCCGGTCGCCCGTCTCGACGGCGGGTTCGCTCCAGGGAGCGGGCTCGCGGGGTCGTACCGGATGTCTGGACGGCTCCGGAACCGCGCGGCCTGCGATCGTGAGCCGCACCTGCCACGACTCGCCAGGGCTCAGGACCACCGGTGACCAGGTGAGGGTGCCGCCCTCGGGACCGCCGGCCGCCTCGGGGTCCACCCGGGACGCGGTGCTGCGGATCTCGGCGCGACCGGAGAAGGAGTGCCATTCGAGACTGCCGTCGTCGCTCGCCGCGGTGCACGGAACGGGGGGCCCACGCCGACCGCGCTTGACGTCGGCGATGTCCGCCAGGTCGGTCGCCGCGGCCAGTTCCACGCGCAGCCGGCGCTCGGCCGTACCGACATTGCGCAGTGCGATCGTCTCGCCCTCGCCCGCGGTGCGAACGCGCTCGATGATCACCGTCGGGTCGTCGGTCTGGTCCCGTGGGTCGCGATGGACCGCGGTGAACCGCACCTGGTGCGGGCCGAGCGGCTGGACACCGATGGGCTCGGGTTCCCGGCCGTCGAGGAGCAGGCACAGCGTGTGCAGCAGTCGGCGATCGTGATCGTAGAAGCCCTGGACGTGTGCCCCGCGGAGCTGTCCGTCGCGCGGTGATGCCGCGAAGGCCGGGGCGTCGACACAGATGACGACGTCGTGCAGCAGGGGCTGCAGAGACCTTGGTGCCGATGAATCCGTGGATTCGAACACGGGGTGGTCTTCCCGCTCGATGCGCCTCTCATTCGTGCGGGATACACGAAGGCGTCACCGGACTGTAGGACTCCCGGCCGGACGGCGTCACTCCCAGCGGAAGAACTTCCCAGCCGCCCCCAGCCCCACAACAGCCCAAACCCCCAGAA
>NZ_JBLTJC010000397.1:0-9157 GCF_048158785.1 Streptomyces colwelliae
GATCTGGGGCGGATCGATGCGGGGCAGGGGCTTCGGCGGTTGTTGCCGTGGGCCTCGGGGGACGCGGGGCGGTTGGACGAGTTGGCTCCGGAGCGGTTCGTCGTGCCGAGCGGGTCCAGGGTTCGGATCGACTACGGGAATCCTGAACAGCCCGTGCTCGCCGTGAAGTTGCAGGAGATGTTCGGGCTTCACGAGTCGCCGACCGTCGCCGGGGTGCCGGTGCTCGTGCATCTGCTGTCCCCCGCCGGGCGGCCCGCCGCCGTCACCGCCGATCTCGCGTCCTTCTGGAAGGACGGCTACAAGGGCGTGCGGGCGGAGTTGCGGGGGCGGTATCCGAAGCATCCGTGGCCGGAGGATCCGGCCGCCGCCGAGGCCACGCGGTTCACGAACGCGCGGCTCAGGCGTTGACCGGTTCCGGTTCCTGGGCCTCGGCCGGGGCGGGGTCTCCGGGGCGCCTGCCGCGGGCCTCCAGATAGAGGGAGAGCGCCAGCAGGAGGAGGCCGAGGGTCAGGAAGCCCCAGGGGAGGTAGGAGACCATCAGCAGGACGAGGGTGCGGTTGGACTTCACCAGGGCGACGGTGTGCTTGATGTAGTCCTCGCGCATCTTCACGTCGCCGGCGAACGCCGTCACCTTGTCCCGGTCGCCCAGGAGGGTGCCGCCGCGCAGCTCCTCCTTGTGGAGCTCCTCGCCGTAGACCGGTGCTCCGGTGACGGGTTCGACCCAGAACTTGCGGACCGTGGTGTACCAGCGGGTGGTGCCCGTCTTGGCGACGGACTGTGGGGTGATGCCCTTCACGGGCATGGTCCTGGGGAAGGGGACCTTGGTCCAGGGGATGGTCTGCTCGAAGTAGTAGACCTTGACGCCGCGGAAGTTCTGGGTGCCCTTGTAGTGGATGGGGTTGGTGGTGCGGGTCTGCGCGTCGAAGTACTCGTAGTCCCGTTTCTGTGTCAGGAACGGCCACTTGAACTCGATGCCGTCCCGTTTCACCGGGTCGCCGTCGACCATCTCGCCGGTGGCGTGGACGGGCTCCTGGGTGTGCGCGTCGAAGATGTAGCGCTCGGGGATCGAGGAGACCATCTTGCCGTCGGGGCCCTGGACGTAGGACAGGCCGTCCCAGACGACGACGTCCCGGCCCGCGGTCTTGTCGATCTTCTTGGCGGCCTCCACGTCGCCCTTGAGGGTCTGCACGATGGTGACCTTGGGGACCGTCTTGGCCTGCATGGTGCCGTAGTCGAGGAGGGTGGCGTTCTTCGCCTCCAGGACCATGTCCTGGTACTGGTTCGCCGGGATCTTGGCCAGGCGCGGGAAGGCGTACCAGCGCAGCAGCGGGGACAGCGCCGTGAAGAACACGGCGAGGGCGAGCAGGATCAGGCTGGCCTTGCGGCGCATCTCGGCCTCCATCCCAGGGAGTTAAACGCTTGCGCAAAGGCTTGCGTAAACGCTTGCGCAAGCGTTTACGGGTGTGCGGGCACCGTCGTCAGCAGCGGTTTCGGGGAGGTCTCGCCCATCGGTGAGCCCATCGCGGTGATGGTCAGGACCAGAGCGAACGCGAGCACGAGTCCGGTCGCGGCGGCGATCAGGGCACGCATGCCGGCCTCCCGACAGGCAGAAACCGAAGGGGTGACTGAACGGACCCAGGAACTGATAGGTCGTCAGGTCCGGCACCGTAGCAACGCACGGGCGAGATGAGAACACGTTGCACACACGACAAAGGCGCCCACCCGCCGAAGCGGAGGGGCGCCTTCGTCCTACGGTCGTGCAGCCGGACTACGCGCTCGGCGATGCCGACGGACTCGGGCCGGCCGAGGAGGTGTCGGTCGCCGCCGCCACGGTCAGTTCGACCGTGAGGGTCGCGCCGCCCGTGGTGGTGATCCGGAGCAGGAAGGTGCCGGTGGTGTCGTCGGCGTACAGCTTCGGCAGCTTCAGGAGGCCGTCGGCGTCCGTGGCCAGGCCCGTGAGGGTGCGTACGGTCTTGCCGTCCGCGTCCTTGAAGTAGGGGCCCTTGTCGTTCTCGGTGGCGTCGTCGGCCGCCTTGATGAGGGTCGCGGTGGCGGCGACCTTGTCGGCGACCGCGCCGTTCTCCGTGGCCTTCACCTCGACCTGGTCGGCGAACTCACCGCCCGGGGTGCAGGTCAGCGCGGTGGTGCTGGTGCGGACCAGGGTGTCGGCGACGCGGGGCGTGACGCTGGCCGTGTAGTCGAGACCGGCGATCGTACGGCCGACGACGGTCGCGCGGACGGTGAAGTCACCGGTGGTCTCGCCTGCTTGGAGGGCGGGGGCGACGGCCACACCGGAGGCGTTCGTCGTGACCGTGGCGACCTTCTCGCCGCCCGTGAAGGTGGCATCCGTCGTCCCGACGATCGTGAACCGGATCCTGACCTTGGCGACGGCCTTGCCGGCCGAGGTCCTGGCGCTGGTGCTGATCGTCTTGGTGAACGCATCGCCCGCCACCGCGGTGAGCTTCGCCGTACCCGCGTCCGCCAGCTTGGCCACCGTGTCGGTGGGGGTCGGAGTCGGCGTGGGAGTCGGCGTCGGGGTCGGGGTCGGCGTGGCCGGCGTGGTGGGCTTCGGGCTGGTGCTCGGCTTCGAGGTGTCCGGAGTCGAGGGCGACGGTGTGGGCGTAGGCGTCGGACTGGCCCCGGAGTTGTCGTCGCTGCGGCCCGACGGCAGGGTGCCCGTGCCGTCCGGGACCGAGTGGGTGCCCTTGCGGTAGTACTCCAGCCAGGACAGGACCGTGTTCAGGTAGTCCGTCGAGTTGTTGTAGCTGAGGATCGCGCTGCGCAGGCCCGCGTCGGTCGACAGGTTCCAGTCGTTGCGGCACAGGTAGTGGCCGGCGGCGAGCGCGGCGTCGTAGATGTTGTTGGGGTCCTTCTTGCCGTCGCCGTTGCCGTCGCGGCCCGCCCAGGCCCAGGTGGACGGGATGAACTGCATGGGCCCGACGGCCTGGTCGTAGGTGCTGTTGCCGTCGTAGGCGCCGTTGTCGGTGTCCTTGATGAGCGCGAAGCCGTTGCCGTCGAGCGCGGGGCCCAGGATCTTGGAGGTCGTGGTGCCGTCGGCGTCGACCTGGCCGCCGCGGGCCTGGCCGGACTCCACCTTGCCGATGGCGGCGAGGAGTTGCCAGGGCAGGTTGCAGCCGGGCTTGGAGGCGGCGAGTTCCGTCTCGGCCTTCTTGTAGGCGTCGAGGATGGTCGCCGGGATGCCGGCCTCGGCCTCGCCCACCGAGACCGGGGTCCCTATGGACGGCGACTGGCTGTCGCTCGGGCTCGGGACGGGGCTGCTCAGGGGCGGGAGGTCCGTGTAGTACGGCGAGTCTCCGGTGGCGCTGTGGTCGGTGCTCCCGTCGGGCGTCGCCTGGCCGGTGGCGAGCGTTCTGTGGCCGCCGGTCACCGCCGGAGCCTGGGACGCGGACAGTGCCGCGACCGCTGCCGCGGCCACCGCCGTCGTCGCCGCACCCTTGCGCAGCCGCCTGCCGAAATGCGCCGTCAGGGCGACGAGGACCACGCGGTTCCCGGGGTGATCCAGAAGGCGTGCGGCCAGGGTGGTGCCGATGCCTCCGGTGCCGCCGAGCACCAGGTGGGTTCCGGGGGCGGCCGAACGGACGGCGGTCGGCGGGGAGTTGAGGACCGGGACCGGATGGAGGGTGCGCCGCCACCAGAAGCCGTCGCGCAGGGCGGTCGCCGGTTCGGTGACCGTGTCGTCCAGGAGCAGGTCGGGCAGGTGTGCCGCCCAGTCGGCCGGGCGGGGTCCGGGCAGGTCCAACCAGCGCAGGGTCACGCCCAGTTCCTGCCGGGGCACTTCGAGAGCGGCGGCGAGCAGGCCCGCCTCAGGGGTGCGGACGGGGCCGGTGACCGGCTGCGCCCCGTGGGACAGCAGCCAGGCGCGTGGCCGTACGACTTCCGGGACGTCGGCCAGAGCGCGGGCGAGCGCCGCGACGGTGTCGAGGCAGGCCACCTGGGCTGTTTCCAGGGCGTGTTCGTCGAGGCTGCCGTCTAGGGCCAGCGGCAGCGCGTGCAGCCAGTCGACGCCGGGGCCGCCGGGTCGAGCGACCCGCTCCAGCACGGCGGTGAGCTGCCCGAAGTCGGCGGGATCGGCCTCATAGCGGTCCTCGCCGAGACGGGCGAAAACCTTCCCGGCGCACACGGTCACCACCCGGACGTAGTGCCGCTCAAGGAACCGCCACGACTCGCCACCCGCGTCCGTGACCACCACGGCGGTGCGCCGCGGTTCGTGAACTCCGGTGCGGGCGCGGCGCAACCGCGTCCACTGCGGCTGGTGCAGCCACTGGTCGGCGGGCAGCCGCTGCGGTCCGGCCGGCAGCGCGGGCGTACGCGCGAAGTCGTACTCCGCCGTCTCGAAGGCGGGCGGCGGGAAGTCCCAGGGCGCGGACGCGGGGCCCTCGGGCCATAGGAGGGGGTGGCCCGCCGTCCAGGTTGCGGCGAGGGCGTGGGCGTCCCGCTCCTCTGGCGGGAGCCCGGTCTGCGGGTGCGGCGCCGCGACCTCGCCCAGCGCGTCCAGCCACGCGACGGCGGAGCTGGCATCCAGGCACACCGCCGCCGCCCGGTGGGCGAGCGCGGGCCGTCCGGCCTGGAGGTGGCGCAGGACCTGCGGATAGGTGTCGGGGTGCGCCTTCAGGTAGGCCGCGATACGACGTCCATCCGCGCGTACGGCGGCCTCGGAACTGCCGGACAGCACCAGGCACGGCACCAACTCGTGCGCGGTGTGCGCGACTTGCGCTGCATCCACCTGTTCGAGGAGCAGGTGGGCGTTGGTCCCGCCGATGCCGAAGCTGCTGACGGCGGCCAGGCGCGGCCCATTCTGCGGCCAGGGTTCGGCCGCGACCGGAATCCGAAACGGGCCGTCGTCGATCTCCGGGTTGAGCCGGTCGAAGTCGGCCGTCGGCGGGACGATCCCGTGGTGCACGGCGAGCACCGCCCGCACCATGCCGACAACTCCTGCGGCGGCGCCCAGGTGTCCGATCTGGCTCTTCACGGAGGACAGCGCCACGCACGCGTCGTCCGCCAGGCCGTACGCCTGGCGCAGCGCGGCCGCCTCCACCGGGTCCCCGAGTCGGGTACCTGTGCCGTGCGCCTCCACATAGCCGAGGTCTGCGCCGCTACGGCCGCTGCGGTGCAGGGCGGTGCGGATCGCGGCGCGCTGCCCGGCAAGGGCGGGGGCGCTGTAACTGAGCTTGTCCGAACCGTCGTTGTTGATGCCCGAGCCGGTGATGACGGCGTAGACGGTGTCCCCGTCCCGGCGGGCGGCGGCGAGGGGCTTGAGGACGACCACGCCGCTGCCGCTGGCGCCGACGGTGCCGGTGGCGTCCGCGCTGAAGGGCCGGCAGTGGCCGTCCGGCGAGAAGATGTGCTGCGGCCGGTAGGTGTAGCCGTCGGTCAGTTCGGTGTCGACGAGGACACCGCCGACGAGCATGACGTCGGCGTCGCCCTGCCGGAGCAGCCCGGCGGCGACATGTACCCCGACGAGCGAACTGGAGCACGCCGACTGCACGGTGAAGGCGGGCCCGGTCAGGCCGAGATGGTAGGCGGCCTTGGTGGCCAGGAAGTCCTTCTCGTGGTGCAGCGCGAGCCGGAAGGTGTCGGGCAGTTCGGCCGGCTCCGCCTCACGCAGCATGCGCTGGAAGTAGGTGTTCTCCCCGCAGGCGGCCAGGAGTCCGACCCGGTGGGCCGTCGGGTACCCGATACCGGCGTGGGCGAGTGCCTCGACGCAGTTCATCAGGAGGTGCCGCTGTTGCGGGTCCATCAGCCGGGCCTCGTGCGGGCTGATCGTGAAGCGGCCCGGGTCGAAGTCGAGCATCCCCGCGAGCTGACTGCGCGCCCCGACCCGGCCGTCCGTCGTCGGGAAGTGTTCGATGCCCCGGCGGCCGGAGACCACCAGGTCCCAGAAGGCGGCGAGATCGGGGGCGCCCGGCAGTCGTACGGCCATCCCGATGACGGCGATGGGTTCCTCGGTCCACTCCCCCGGCGGCCTTGGGGCGTCGGAGCTGACGGACGGCGCATCACCGCCCTCCGACGCACGTCCCTCGATGAGGCGGGCCAGCGCACGGAGGCTGACGTGCTCGAACAACTCCGGCACGGTGAAGGCGAGTTCGTCCTCGCCCGCGCAGCGGAGCTGGAAACGCATCAGATCCAGGCTGGTGGCGCCGGCGTCGAAGAACCGCTGCTCCACGCCGATCGCCTTGCCGGTCACCGTCTCGAACAGGGCGGTCAACCGTCCTTCGAGCGGCGAGAGGGCCGGCGCGGTCACGTCGTGGGAGCGCAACTCGCGCCCCGGGGCGGTGTGTGCCGCCCGGCGGTCCAACTTGCCGCTCGGCGTGCGCGGCAGCTCCGTCAGGCGACGGAAACCACTGATACGCACGTAAGTCGGCAGCAGACCGGCCAGATGATCCGTGAGATCCGCCGGATCGGGGTCGCCGCCCCGGCATTGCAGGCACGCCACCAGCCGGCCGCCCTCCACCGCCGCGACCGCCTGGGTCACACCGGGGTACTGCAACAGCGCGGCCTCGACCTGCCCCAACTCCAGCCGGAATCCGCCCAGTTTGACCTGACTGTCGTCGCGGCCCGCGTAGTGCAGCAGGCCCTGCGCGTCGAACCGGGCCAGGTCGCCGGTGCGGTAGAAGGTCCCGAGGTGGGGGTCGTCGGTGAAGCGGTCACGGTTCGGCGTGTCGTCGCCGGAGCCGACGCCGACGTAGCAGCGGTTGGCCATGACACCGCCGATGAGCAACTGGCCGGTGACACCGGGCGGGACGGGGAGACCGCCCTCGTCGACGACACGCAGGACGGCGTTCGCCACCGGTCGTCCGATCGCGGGGCGCAGCGGCCAGGCGGCGGGGTCGCCGTCGAGGCAGAGGCCGCTGACGACGTGGGTCTCGGTGGGACCGTAGTGGTTGAACAGCCGGGCATCGGGCAGACCGGCGAACCAGCGGCGGATCGCGTCGGTGCACACCAACTGCTCCCCGGCCGTGATGACTTCGCGCAGCCGGGACGGGAACTGCCCGGTGCGCACCCCGTGTTCGGCGAGGAGTTGCAGAGCGACGTACGGCAGGAAGATCCGCTCCGCTCCCCCTGTCTCCAACTCCCGCAGCAGGGCCGGGACATCGTGCCGCCAGGCGGGCTCCACCAGGCGCAGCAGACCGCCGGAGCACAGGGTGGTGAGGATCTCCTGGAAGGAGACGTCGAAGGACAGCATGGAGAACTGCTGGGTGACGGCTGGCCCGTTCAGACCGCCGTCGGCGCGCTGCCAAGTCAGCAGGTTGCACAGGGTCCGGTCGGAGACCTGGACGCCTTTGGGAGTGCCGGTGGAGCCGGACGTGAACAGGGTGTAGAGCGGGCGCAGCCCCTGGTGCATGGGCAGTTGGGACACTGCGGTGGGGGTGTCGGTGAGGGTGAGGATGTGCCGGGGCAGGGACGGTGGCGCAATCGCGGCGAGGACGGCTTCGTCCTCGGGTGCCACGAGGACGCACAGAGGGTCGGCCTGGTCGAGCACGTGCCGCAGCAGGGCCGGCGGATAAGCGGGGTCGAGCGGTACGACGGTGAGGTTGAGGCGGGCCGCCGCCAGGAGCGCCACGACATGTTCGACGGAGGGCTGGAGGTAGAGCGCCACGGCCGCCGGGGCGGCGGGGTCGACCGGGAGGCGGGTGGCGAGTGCGGTCGCCAACTCGGCTGCCTGTGCGTCGAGTTCGGCGTAAGTGAGGGTGGATTCGCCGGTGCTGACGGCCGGGGCGTGCGGGGTGCGGGCGGCCTGCCGGGCGAAGCCGTCGGCGACGGTGGTGAAGTCCGGTGCGCACGTGGGACCTTGGCCGTGGTCGGGCAGGGTACGGCGGTAGTCGGCGACCAGTTCGTGCAGGGTGATGACGGTGTCGCCGGTCAGGTGGTCGAGGGTCTGGCGGAAGAGGCGGGCCGCGGCCTGGGTGCGTTCGGCGCCGATGTCGTCGCGGTACTCCCACAGGCAGTCGAACCCGCCCTCGTGTTCCACCACCGACAGCGTGAGGGCGCACTTGGCACCCAGTGGCTCGGGCCACAGCGGCCGCACCTCGCAGCCGTCCAGGCGCAGTGCCGAGAAGTCGGTGTTCTCCAGCACGAACAGGTAGTCGAACAACGGGGTTCGCTCGCGGAAGGCGCGATCCGCGAGGACGTCGGCGAGAGCGACCTCCTGGTCCCGCAGCACGCCGCGAACGGCATCGGAGTGTGCCGCGAGCTGAGCGTCCAGTGAGCGGTGCGGCTCCAACGGCAGGTCCAGGAGCACCGTGTTGGCGAACATGCCGACCGTGTCCGCGAATTCGGGGCGGGGCCGGTTCACCACGGGCGTGGCGACCAGCGGACGGCCCTGGCCGGTCACGCCGTACAGGCTCGCGGCGAACGCGGACACCAGCAACTGGAAGCGCGTCAGACCGAGTTGCGCCGCGCGACGGTCCAGCGCGCTGCGGCGGACCAGGTCGAGCGAGGTGCGCAGCAGGCGGGCCCGTGGTGCGTCGGGGGGCGGCAGCGCGGGTGACGGTTCGCCGTCGCGGCCGTAGTGGGCGCGCAGGCGGGCGCGGCGGTCCTCGTAGGCGGGGCTCGTGTGCCAACTGCGCTGCCAGCGGGCGAAGTCCAGAGGTGTGGGGGCGCCGGACGGCCGGGAGCCCTCGGCGGCGTCGAGTGGCGGGGGGACGGACACCGGCTGGACGTCACCGCCTGTGCAGGCGTCGGTGAGGTCGCGGAGGAGGAGGTTGAGCGACCAGCCGTCCACGGCGATGTGGTGCAGGTGCAGCAGGAGCAGTCCGCCGTCGGCCTGCGTCACCCAGGCGGCCCGCAGCATCCGGGCGTCGCCGAGGTCGAAGCGGTGGTCGAAGAACCGGTCGGCGGTGTCCTGCCACTCCTCCCCAGGGTGGGCTTCGAGTGCTTGCCACGGGTCGTAGGGACCGCCGGTCTGCTGGAACAGCCCGTCGGGGGTGGGGACCAGGCAGGTACGCAGGGCCACGTGCCGTTCCACCAGCGCGCGCACCGAGCGACGCAAGGCCTCCGTGTCGACGCGGCCCCGGACCCTGAAGGCCAACGGCACGTCGTAGGAACGGTTTTCGGGCTCGCGCTGGTGCAGGAGCCAGAGGCGTTCCTGCTCGCTGGTGGCCGGTGCGGTCGGCTCGCCGGAGGGGGTGGGCACGGG
>NZ_JBLTJC010000398.1:0-9138 GCF_048158785.1 Streptomyces colwelliae
GGGACAAGAGTCTGCGGGCGCTGCTCGCCGACGGGGCGAAGGGCGCCGTCCCGGTGGTGGATGCGGACGGTCGCGGTGGCGCCGGGGGCGTGTTTGCGGACGTTGGTGAGTGCCTCCTGGATCGTGCGGTAGACGGCGCGTTGGAGGGTGGGCGGGAGTCCGTCGGGCAGGTCCGTGTCCAGTTCGGTCTCGATGCCGCTGGTGCCGATCAGCTGGCGCAGGTCGGCGAGGGAGGGCTGGGGCGTGAGTTCGGTGGGGCGGATGCCGGAGGCGCGCAGGACGCCGACCATGTGGCGCAGTTCTTCCAGGGTCTGCACGCTGAGCCGGCGGATCGTGGCCCCGGCCGCTCTGGCCTCGGCGTCCGGGCTGCCGACCTGGAGTGCGCCGGCGGTCACGGCGATGAGGCTGACCTGGTGGGAGACAACGTCGTGCATCTCGCGGGCGAGTTGGGCGCGCTCCTTCGCCAACACGGCCTGGGCGCTCAGTAGTTGTTCCTGCTCGCGGGCCTCCGAGATCTCCGCGAGCCGAAGCGTCAACTCGCGCCGGGCCTGGACGAGTTGGCCGAGGAAGACGGGAGCGGCGGCCGTGGCGAGGGTATAGGTGAGGTGGACCAGGCTGTAGGTCTCGTCGAGTTCGTCGACGTCGAGGGACGTCCACGGCCAGGGCATGAAGTCGACGGTCGCGAAGGCCAGCGCGCAGCCGATCAGCAGCGCGCGGTGGCGGCAGAGCGAGGAGAGGGTGTAGAGCGCGGCCATCGTGGCGAACGCCGCGTCGCCGATCAGGGCGGAGGGGAGCGTGAGGGCGAAGGCCAGCAGCGGCCGGTGGTGGCGCAGGGTGAGAGCCAGAGCGGCGAGCAGGCCGTAGGCGGTGGCCGGGTGGTTGTCGCTGTCGAGGTTCACCCACAGGTCCAGCAGTGCGACGCAGACCAGCAGCGCGTCCAGCAACAGGGCAGGCGGGCGGCGGGAGTTCGGCCGGGGACCCGGCCGCGGGTTCATCGGGCGGCTCTGCGGGTTCATCGGGCGACTCCGTCCCCGGGCGGCCTGAGCAGGCCCGCCCGTTCCGCGACCAGTGCGGCTTGCACACGGTTGTCGACCCGCAACTTCTCGAACACGGCGCTGACATGGCCTTTGACGGTGCCGGTGCTCAGGTGCAGCCGGTCGCCGATGTCGGTGTTGGACAGGCCCTCGGCCATCAGCGCGAGGACGGCACGCTCGCGGCCGCTCAGCAGGGCGACGAGTCGGACGGCGTACGGCTCGCGCCCGCCCTGGTCGAGGAAGCCGTCCACCACCGTGCGTACGACCTGCGACGACAGCACGGTTCTTCCCTCGGCCAATGCGCGTATCAGACCGGGCAGTTGCTCGGGGTCGGTGTCCTTGAGGAGGAAACCGGCGGCGCCGGAGCGCAGCGCCGCCTCGACGTATTCGTCGGTGTCGAATGTCGTCAGCATCGCCACCACGGGAGGGTCCGGCAGCCGGCGGAGTTCGGCCAGGACGGTCAGCCCGTCCACGTCGGGCATCCGGATGTCGAGCAGGACGACGTCGGGGCCCAACTCCCGTACGGCCAGGACGGCTTGACCGCCGGGGACCGCCGCCACGGCTCCGATGCCGTCCGCGGCGTTGAGGATGTGGGTGAAGCCGGTGCGGACGAGAGCCTCGTCGTCGACCACAAGTACCCGGATCATGCGCGCTCCGCTCCTCAACTGCCTGTCGTACGAGGGAACTGCCTGTCGTACGAGGGAACTGCCTGTCGTACGAGAGAACTGCCTGTCGTACGAGGGGTAGCACGCAGACCCGCGCCCGCCCCCGGGAACCGGTTCGGCTCCGGCCTCTCGTCGGCTGGGACCATCCGGTCGGCCGGTGCGGTTCCGGCCGGTCGGCGGGCCGGCTCCGGACGGTTGCCGGGTGTGCCGGTCCCCGCGGTCCGCGAATCCTGATGGCATGACACACGACGCATCGCCGTCCGCACCGGCAGCCGCGTTACCCGGGCGGCAGCCGGTCCCCTCCGACGCTCCAACGACCGGGCGGCTGATCGGTATCGACCTGGCGCGTGGACTCGCCGTCCTCGGCATGTACTCCGCCCACGTCGGCCCCGACGTCACGGTCGGCGGCCCCGTCGGCTTCCTGCTGGAGACCGCGCGCGGCCGCTCCTCCGCCCTGTTCGCGGTACTCGCCGGGTTCTCGCTGATCATCATCACCGGCCGCCCCCGGCCCCGGACCGGCCGCGCCGGCCGCCAGGCGGTGACGAGGATCGCGATCCGCGCCGCGGTCCTGCTGGCGCTCGGCTACGCCCTGACCGCCCTGGACACCGAGGTCGAGGTGATCCTCAGCTGCTACGGCCTGCTCTTCCTGACCGTGCTCCCGCTGCACCGGCTGCGCGCCGCGGCACTCGCGCGGATCGCCGCCGCCGGGGCGCTGATCCTGCCCCAAGTCCTGTACGCCGTACGGAAGTCCATCGAGGACGGCGTCTGGGCGGACGCGGTCGTCCAGGCGGACCCGCTGGCCCGGATCAGCGGCACGGACGGCGTCGTAGAGCTGCTGTTCACCGGCTCGTACCCGGTCCTGACCTGGGCGCCGTTCCTGATCGCGGGCATGGCCGTGGCCCGGCTCGACCTCACCCGGCCCGGGATCCGGTCCCGGCTCGCGCTGACCGGCGGTGCGCTCGCCGTCCTCGGCTACGGGGGCTCCTGGCTTGCCCTGCGTCTCGTCCCGCACGCGCTGACCGTCATCGCGGCGGCCACGGGCGGCGGTTCGGCGTCGTCGGCCTGGTGGTCCGACACGGTCGGCGAACCCGAGAACGGCACACCGCTCGCCTGGCTCCTGGTGGCCGCACCGCACAGCCAGACGACCCTCTCCGTCCTCGGTAACACGGGCGTCGCCCTCGTGGTGATCGCCGGGTGCCTGACCGTCGCCGACCGGATGCCCCGCCTCACCCGGCTGGCCACACCCGTCTCGGCGGTCGGCGCGCTGGCGCTGACCGCCTACGTCCTGCACATCGTCGCCCTCTGGCTCCTGACCGACGTCTGGCCCGTGGCCGCCGTAGAGGACGAGACGATGTCCGGACTGCCGGCGCTCCTCGCCTTCATCACCGCCGCCATGCTGCTGGCCACCGCGTGGACCCGTCACTTCAGGCGCGGGCCCTTGGAACACCTGCTGCATTTGGCCACCCGGCCCGCGCGCCACATCACGTAGCTTCCGGCAGACCACCACCATGCCCGGTCAACTCCTGGATGCCGCCGAGGAGTTGCTGAAGCGGCTGCGCCCCTAGGTCGTGTCCGGCGGGTGTGGTTCGGGGACCGCGCCGATCCTCGGCGCGGACACCTCGTCGCCCAGGGCGAGGATCCTGGCGCGCAGTTCCGCCGCGGCCGTGGGGTCGGTCGGGGCCAGCAGGTGCAGGGCGCGTTCCCAGACGGTGCGGGCGGCGCCGGGGTCGCCGGTGGTGACGTAGGTGTCGCCGAGGTGGCGTAGCGTCCCGGCCTCGCTGAAGGTGTCGCCGACCTCGCGGTAGAGCCGTAGCGCGCACTGGTAGCAGGCGATGGCCTGTTGGTGTTCGCCCAGGTGGTGGCGGGCGATGCCGAGGCTGTCCCAGGTGCCGGCCTCGGCGTAGCGGGTCCCGTCCAGGCCGTCGAGCGCGGTCAGGGTCTCCTCGAAGTGGGCGGCGGCCCGGCGGTGGTCGCCCCGCAGCGCGTGGGTGCAGCCCAGGGCGTGCAGGGCGCTGGTCTCCGCGACCTGGTCGCCGACGGCCCGGTAGAGGGCGAGTGCCCGGCCGGCCGCGTCCAGCGCCGCGTCGTGGTCGCCGAGCCGGTCGAGCAGCCAGCCGTGGCTGCGGTGGGCGTGGGCGAGGCCGCGCGGGTCGTCGAGTTCGGTGAACAGGTCGAGGGAGTGCCGGATGTGGACGCGGGCGTCCTCGTACCGTTCCAGACGGGCCGAGGCGCGGGCCAGGCCGCGGTGCAGATGCGCCTGCGCGGTGCGGTGGCCGTCGCGTACCGCCGCGTCGAGACCGGCGCGTTGCAGCGCGGCGGACTCGTGCCAGTGGCCCTGCCGGTCCATGAAACGCTCCAACGTCCAGGCCAGCCGCCACAGATGGCCGTCGTGGCCGTACTGTGCCGCGGTGGCGGCGAGCGCGTGCAGCACCCTCCGCTGGGCCGTGTACCAGCGCAGCGCCTGCCCGTCGTCGGCGAAGGACTCGGGGCGGGCGCCGTCCGCCGCCTCGGTCAGTGAACTGGCGCTCCACCAGGGGGAGTAGAGCCGTCCGGCGGCGTGCGCGGTGTGCAGGTGGTGGTCGAGGAGCCGGCGCACGGCCGCGTCCCGCTCGGCCGGCCCCTCGTCCCGCGCCGCGCGCTCCATCGCGTACGTCCGCAGCAGGTTGTGGCAGGTGTAGCGGCCGGGCGTGTGTTCCGTGAGGAGGTGGACGCGGACGAGTTCGGCCAGCAGCCGGCGGACCTCCTCCGGGGCGGCGGCCGCGACGGCCGCCGCGGCCGGCACCGTGACGTCGGGACGCGGGTGGAGCGACAGCAGCCGCAGCAGCCGCGCGGCCCCCGGGCTCAGCGCGCGGTAGGACCACGACAGGACCGCTCTCACGTCACCGGCCGGGTCGGGGTCCGCGAAGGCGTCCAGGCTGTCCCGGGCCTCCCGCAGGTCGGCGGCGATCGCGGCCAGCGGGAAGGCGGGACGGGTGGCCGCCCGGGTGGCGACGACGGCCAGGGCCAGTGGCAGCCCACCGCACCGGGCGATGATCTCCGCCACCGCGTCCGGCTCGGCGGAGACCCGGTCGGCGCCGAGCCGGCGTACGAGGGACTCCCGGGCCTCGGCGATCGAGAGCCGGTCCAGGGCGAGGGGATGCGCGGCCTCGGCGGTGACCAGACCGAAGAGGCGGTCCCGGCTGGTGACGACGACCAGGCACCCCGGGCTGCCCGGGAGCAGTGGACGGACCTGTTCGGAGTCCAGCGCGTTGTCCAGCAGGATCAGCACGCGGCGCCGGGCGAGCAGGCTGCGGTAGAGCCCGGTCTGTGCGTCCGTCCCGGTCGGCATCCGCTGCGGCGGCACCCCGAGCGCCTCCAGGAAGCCGCGCAGCGCCTCGCCCGGGTCCGTCGCCGCCCCGCCGGGGTCGAAGCCGCGCAGGTTGACGTACAACTGCCCGTCCGGGAAGCGGTGGGCGACGCGGTGCGCCCAGCGCACGGCCAGCGTGGTCTTGCCGATGCCGCCCATGCCGCTGATCGCGGCGATCCGCATCCCCGGCACCTCCTTCGCCGACAGCTCCGCCAACTGGGCCAGTTCCGCCCGTCGACCGGTGAAGGCACCGAGTTCCGAGGGCAGTTGGGTCGGCCGCGCGAAGGGATCGGGCGCTGGGCGCCCCGCCGGTGCGTCGGGCACCACGGACAGCCTGGCGGGCTGCGCACGCGTGGGCGCCGGAGAGCCCGGAGAGCCCGAAGAGCCCGGAGCCGCGGGCTTCGCCGGGGCACCCTCGCGCAGCACATCCTCCTGCACGGACCGCAGTTCGGCCCCGGGCTCCACGCCCAACTCGGAGGCGAGCACAGCCCGTACCCGCTGCCAGGTGTCGAGCGCCGCCGCCCGCTGCCCGGTGGCCGCCAGGGCGCGCACGAGGTGAGCCTGGAGCGGCTCGTCCAGCGGATGCTCGGCCGCGGCCCGGTGCAGCACGGCGAGCAACCGCCCGACCGCACCCGTACCCGCCCCCACGTCCGCGGCCTCCTTGACCACCCCCAGATGCTCGCGTTCCAGGGCGTTGAACGCGGGGTGCGAACGCGCCTCCACGGGGACTCCGGTGGCGACTGTTCCGGTACGCAGGTTCAGCGCCTCCAGATAGAGCGCTACGGCGGCCTCGGCACCCCCGGCCTCCCTCGCCCGCCGCACCAACTCCCGGAACCGCAGCACGTCCAGGGTCTCCGGCGACGCGTTCAACCGGTAACCGCCCGCGTCCCGGACCAGCCACCGCCCCGTCGCCCGCATCGGCAACTCCGGCTCCAGCAACCGCCGGAGCACACCGACATGCCGGTACACCGCGTTGGCGGGCGAGCCCGGCGGCGCCTCGCCCCACAGCGCGAGCTGCATCTCCTCCATGGCCACCGGACGCCCCGCGTGCGCCATCAGCAGGGCCAGCAGCAGGCGTTGCTGGGCCGCGCCGAGCGGCACCTCCCCGCCGTCGCGCCACACGCGTACCGGTCCCAGGACCGCGAACCGCATCGTCACCGTCGTAGTCATCACTCGTGCGCAGTCCCCGTCGTCATTCCCGTGCGCAGCCCCCGTGCGGATGTCCCGCGGCCGGTCAGGCGGCCGGCAGCCCGTCTATCCAGCCCAGCACCAGCGCGTTGAACTCGGCCGGCCGCTCCTGGAACAGCCAGTGACCGACCCCGTCGAGCACCACCGACGCGCTGTACGGGTGCGGGCTCAGCGACTCCTCCCAGTCCCCGTCGATCCCCTTGGCCTTGAGGGAGTCGGCCGCCGACAGCGACAGCACGGGGCAGGCGCGGCGCGCCAGATACGTCTCGACGCCGGGCCGCACGGTCAGCGCGACGGCGCTCTCGTCGAACAGGCCGTGGAAGACGTCCCGTACGGTCATCGGGTCCATGCCGAGGATCCGCCTGCGGTGCCAGACGCGCAGGGCGTCCGCCTCGGGGCCGGCCGTGGCGGTGTTCTCCAGGCCGCCGAGGATCGCGGCGGCCGAACCGACCGGGTCCGGGACGCGGAAGGCGGCGGCGAGCTGCGGCGCGAACTGCGCCTCGAAGCCGTAGGAGGGATCCACGGTGACCACCGCCCGTACCAGGGACGGGTGTTCGACCGCGAGGACGGAGCCGACGAGCCCGCCCAGCGAGTGCCCCACGACGACCACCGGACCGGCGTCGATGTCGTCGATCAGCTCCACCAGGTCCGCCGCGAACTCCCGCGGACGCTGCCCGCCCGTCAGCCCGGACGACCGGCCGTGACCGCGCAGGTCGGGCACGATCACCCGGTGCCGCGCGGCGAACGCCCCGATCTGCGCCGACCAGTCGTGCGAGTCGCAGGTCGCGCCGTGCACCAGCAGCAGGGTCTCGCCCGCCCGGTCCCCGGTGGGCCCCTCGTCGGTGTGGAACAGCCGGTTTCCGTTGATCACGCTGTACGTCACTGCACACGCTCCTCGCGCAGGAAGGTCGTCGAAGTTCACTGGCCCCGTGGGCCGTTCGAAGGTGGCGGGAGCGTAGGCAGGGCGCAGTGGACGAAGTGTGCCTGGCTTGTGACCGCGCTTTCGGCTGCTGAGATCTTCCGCGCCACCTCGGCCGCCCAGACCGGATCGAAGGAGTGGAGCGCGGTGTGCGCCTCACGCCAGGTGCCGAGCGCGTCCGCGGGGTGGCCGGCCGCGTGCTGGGCGTCGCCGATCCGGTCGAGCACACAGGCCTCGTTGAACAGGTCGCCGACCTCCCGGAACAGGTCGAGCGCGCGCCGGTGACAGGCCACCGACCGTTCCGGGCGGCCGAGTTGGCCGTGCACATGGCCGAGGGTGTCCCACGTGTACCCCTCGGCGAGACGGATCCCCAGGTCCTGGAACAGGGCGAGTGCCCGGTGCGCGTGCGTGAGGGCACGGCGGCCCGCGCCGAGACCGGCCTCGCTCCAGGCCGTGGCCACGAGCACGTCGGCCTGCCCCCTTCGGTTGCCGGACTCCAGGTAGAGACCCAACGCCGGGGCGAGCGCTTCGAGCGCGTCCTCGTGCCGGCCCTGACGGACCAGCAGAGCCCACAGGGACAGCCGCGCCTGCGCCTGCCCGTCGGCGTCCCCGAACGCGGCGAACTCGCCCAGAGAGGCGTGGAGTTGGTCGTACGCCTCGGTGTAGTGCCGCAGCATCATGCAGGCGCGGCCGAGCCCGCGGTGCGCCTGGGCGAGGGCGACGGGGTCGGCCAACCGCCGGGCGGACTCCAACGCGGCGCGCTGGAGGGCGAGATACTCCGGCCAGTGACCGTGCCGCTCGTGGAAACGCTCCAGCGTCCAGGCCAACTGCCAGACGTGGGCGTCGAATCCGTACTCGACGGCTTGCGCGAAGGCGCCGAGGAGCGCGGGCCGCTCGGCGGTGAGCCAGGCGAGGGCGGCGGCCTCGTCGGCGAGCGGCCGGCCTCGTACGGCGGACCCGACGGGAGTGATCACCGAGGTCGGCGGATCGAAGAGCAGCGCGGCGGCGTGCGCCGTACGCAGGTAGTGGTCGAGCATCCGGCGCACGGCCGCCCGGCACTCGTCCCCGCTCTCGGTGGCGTGGACGAGCTCGGTGGCGTACGCGCGCAGCAGGTCGTGGCAGCCGTACCGGCCGGGCGAGCGCTCGGTCAGCAGATGGGCGTCGGTCAGCTCGTCGAGCAGGGCGCGGGCCCGTGCGACCGGCTCGCCGGCGAGGGCGGCCGCGGCGTGGACGGTGAGCTCGGCACCCGGATGCAGGGACAGGAGCCGGAAGAGCCGGGCGGCGGGCACACCGAGCGCTTCGTACGACCACGAGAACACCGCGCGTACGTCGGTCGCGGGATCGGCGTCCCCGAACGCGTCGAGCCCGCCGTGCGCCGCCCGCAGCTGTCCGGCCAGTGCCGCCAGCGGGAAGGCGGGGTGCGCGGCGGCACGGGCGGCGACCATGGCCAGGGCGAGGGGGAGCCGCGCGGTGAGCGTCACGATCTCCGACACCGCCTCCGGTTCGGCGGCCACCCGCGCGCCACCGATCCGCAGCGCCAGCGCCGAGCGGGCCTCGGCCGGGGTGAGCACGTCCAGGGGGAGCGGGTGGGCGCCGTCGGCGGAGACCAGTCCGGTGAGCCGGTTGCGGCTGGTCACGAGCACCAGACAGCCGGGCGCACCGGGGAGCAGCGGCCGGACCTGCGCACCGTCGCGCGCGTTGTCCAGCAGAACCAGCACCCTGCGGCCCGCCAACAGGCTGCGGTACAGGGCGGCCCGGGCGTCGAGCCCGTCGGGTATCCGCGCGGCCGGTACGCCGAGGGCTTCCAGGAATCCCCGCAGGGCGTCCTGAGGATGCGCGGGCCCGGCGGCGGGCGCGAAGCCCCGGAGGTTGACGTACAACTGCCCGTCCGGGAAGCGCCCGGCCACGTCGTGGGCGAGATGCAGGGCGAGGGTGGTCTTGCCGACGCCGGCGGGGCCGGTGATGGTGCTGATCGCGGTGGGGGGC
>NZ_JBLTJC010000399.1:0-9137 GCF_048158785.1 Streptomyces colwelliae
ACGGAACGCACCGGGTCATGCGCGCCAGGGGAACCGAACGACTTGGGCACTCCGATCGGCAAGCAGCCGCGAGACGTTGGCGAGCAGCCGAATCGACTCGAGAACGTTCTTGGCGATCACGGGCAGCATCACATTGAGCTCGAAGTTGCCCGCGGCCCCGGCGGTGCAGCGCCGGGCCCAGCATGAAGCACAGCTCGTCGGCCGCCTGCTCGAAGGAGTTCGCCGTGTGCAGGGCCTCGGGGTTGTCGGCGAGGAGGTGGGCCCAGCGGGCGCGGGACATGCCGCCGGTGTTGGGGGTCGTCGCGGTGGCGGCGTAGGCGGCGAACAGGGTCCAGTCGGGGGCGCCGTAGCGTACGCAGAGGATGAGGGACAGGGAGCCGAGGGCCGCAACTGCCGTTGCCGGTACGGCCGTTCGGGACTGGCCTTGGCGGTCGGTCAGCCTCGCCAGCCATGGGCCCGTCACTGCGGTCGCCGCCAGCCCCGTCGCGGTCACCGCGCCGGCCAGGGCGTACGAACCCCGTGAACCGGCGATCATGACGACCGCGCTCACGCTGAACATGCCTGCGGGGAGGCGGGCGATGAGGTTCCCGGCGGTGAAGGCTCGGGTGCCGGGGATCGTGAACAGGCGCCGGTAGGTGGTCCGTTGGGGCTTGCGGTGTGGCATACGGCAAGCGTCGCCCGGAGTGGATCACGGGGTCCAACACCTGGTCAGGGGCGATTCACGCACTCCCGTTGTAAGTTCGCCGGATGTCATGGACGCCCCGGACGACGCCCCGGATATCGACCCACCTGGACCCCCGTCTCCTCCTCGCCTTCGTCACCGTCGCCGAAGAACTGCACTTCACCCGCGCGGCCGCCCGTCTGTATGTCGCCCAGCAGGCGCTCAGCCGTGATGTGCGGCGGCTGGAGCGGGAGTTGGGGGCCGAGTTGTTCGTGCGGACCACCCGGCAGGTGACGCTGACGGCGGACGGTGAGCGGCTGGTGCCGTATGCGCGGCGGGTGCTCGGGGCGCAGGAGGAGCTGCTCGCCGCGTTCCGGGAGGTCCGGCCCCGGCCGCTGCTCGTCGATCTGAACTCTCCGGGGCTGGGCACCGGGCGCCGTGTGCTGCTCCGGGCCCGTGAACTCGCCCCGGAGCAAGAGCTGATGGCCCGCTATGAGAGTGGACTGGCGGGCGCGGCGCGGGAGTTGCTGGCGGGGCGGCTCGATGTGTCGTTCGGGCGGTTCGCCGGGCTGGATGCCGTGGTGCGGGCCGGGCTCGATCATCAGCTCGTGCGGTACGAGCCGATGGCCGTCCTGTTGCCCGAGGGGCATCGGCTGGCGTCCCTCGACGCGGTGCCTGTCGACGCGCTCGCGGGGGAGGCCGTGTACGCCGGGGCCGGGAATCCGCGTACTCCGGAGTGGACGGATCTCGCGCGTCGCTTGTTCGAGGGGCGTGACATCGAGATTGCCGCGCCCGCGCCCATGGCCGTAGGCGAAGAGGAGTTCGAGCGGGTCATGGCGAAGACGGGGATCCCGATTCTCGCCGTGGTGGATTTTCCGGCCATGCCCCGGACGGTGTTGCGGCCACTCGTGGACCCGGTGCCGTTGTCCGCCGTGTCGCTCGTGTGGCGAAAGGGGCTGGTACACCCCGGATTCGATGCGCTTCGACGTGCTGCGGTGGAGATCGGCAGTGCCGACGGATGGCTGCGTCGGCCGGTGAATGGATGGATTCCGGCCATCGACGTGGACATGCTAAAAAGGAGAAAATGACGCATCCCGTCACATGAAGTGCTCCCCGTGCGCTACCTTCAGGGCCTGAGCACGGTGTGGTAAGGGGGGCGCGAGGACCGGGTGGGGGCCCGGTTCGGCGGCGTGTGCTCAGGGTCGTTTGCGCACCCGGAACAGTCCCGTGGGGGGATGTGCGTGCGCATGGAAAAGTGGCGTGAAGACGCCCAACCGGAATGGCCCCAAGCTGCATCCGCGACCAGAGAAGTACCGGTCATAGGCGGAGAGGCCGAGGCGGCGTTCCCGGACAGCGAAGCGACCGGAGCAGCCGGAGAAACCAGAGGACCAGAGATCATGGAGGGCGGCAGGCATGCCGCCAAGGTCGGTCGGAACATCGGCACGGACGGTCGCCACGGTGACGCGGATGGTCGTCAGGCGGGCAAGGGCAGCCGTCGTACGGCCAAGGACGGTCGTCGTATACGGACCGGGTGGCCCGAGCCGCCCGCCGGCAAGGATGTGTCCGCCGTCGGCGCGGGAATCCTCGCCGATCCCTGGGGCGCGTCGCCGGAGACGGGGGCCGGGACCGGGGCCGAAGTGGGAGCGGCCGATCCCGACGAGGTGACCGTCCAGCTCGACGGGCCCGCCCGGCACGCGGAGTCCGGGGGCAAGAGCGGCACCGGCACCGGTAACGACGGTTCCGACCGGCCCGTCTTCGTCGACGAGTCCGGCCGTCGTAGCCGTAGGTACCGGCGGTTCGGTATGGCCGTCGGCATCGCGTGCGCGGTCTACGCCGTCGTCATCGTCATCACGTTGCTGTCCGGCAGTTCGGACGCGCCGTGGCTGCCGGTGCCGGGGCAGAAGGACGACGCGCCCGCGGGCAAGGTCGACACCTCGCCGCTGCCCGCCGAGTCGGGGCAGCCGTCCGGTGGCGGCGGCAGTGTGGCGCCGGGGAACATCCCGACGGCGAGCGACGGTACGACGCCGTCGCCGGGCGCCAGCGTGAGCGGCACGGCCGGCGCGTCCGCGAAGCCCGGCAGCAAGGCGAGCGCGTCCGCGTCGCCCGGGGCGTCCCCGAGCAAGAGCGCCTCGGCGCCGACAGGTGGCGGCGCGACCAATCCGGTCGTACAGCCCTCGCTGCCGGTCTCGTCCTCGCCCGCCCCGACGCCGTCGACGGCCACGAGTGCGCCGTCCGACCCGACACCGACCCCGAGCGCCTCGACGGGCACCGGCACGGTGGCCGACGGGCCGAGCAGCCCGTCGCCCGTGGCGCAGGGGCCGGCCGCTCCGTCGGACCCGGCGCCGGCGCCGGTCCCGTCCCCGACCCCGGAGCACATCCTCTGATGGCATCGCACAACCGCCGCCCCAAGGCCACGAACCAGGCCCCGGGCGGCCGTCACGGAGCAACTCCGGTCGCTCCAGGTGGAGTTGGGGCCCGCGCCGCACGCGATCCCCGGCGCCGCCGGCTGTCCATGCGGTTCCTGCTGCCGATGCTGCTCCTCGTGGCGCTGCTCGCGATGCTGATGCTGCGCGGCTATGTGCACAGCGAGATCCTCGCCGACCACCGCGTCCGCCCCGAGGCGGCGACCGACAAGGTGCCGAACAAGATCCTCGACGGCGGCCCGGTCATCGACACCCGCAGCGGCCGTACGACCAGCCTGGACGTGCCGGACCACGACATCGTGCTGACCTTCGACGACGGCCCCGACCCGACCTGGACACCCAAGGTCCTGGACGTGCTCAAGAAGCACCACGCGCACGCCGTCTTCTTCGTCACCGGCACGATGACCTCGCGCTACCCGGAGCTGGTCAAGCGCATCGTGGACGAGGGCAACGAGGTCGGCGTGCACACCTTCAACCACCCCGACCTCTCCTTCCAGTCGAAGAAGCGCATCGACTGGGAGCTGTCCCAGACCCAGTTGGCGATCACCGGCGCGGCCGGCATCCGCACGTCGCTGTTCCGGCCGCCGTACTCGTCCTCCGCCGACGCGATGGACAACCTGTCCTGGCCGGTGACCGAGTACATCGGCACCCGCGGCTACCTCACCGCCGTCAACAACACGGACAGCGAGGACTGGCAGAAGCCCGGCGTCGCGAAGATCATCAGCAACGCGACCCCGCGCGACGACAAGGGCGCGATCGTCCTCATGCACGACTCGGGCGGCGACCGCCACCAGACCGTGCAGGCGCTGGACAAGTTCCTGCCGGAGATGCAGGCCAAGGGCTACAGGTTCGACAACCTCACCCAGGCACTCGGCGCGCGCAGCGCGCTCACCCCGGTGACCGGCGTCGACCTGTGGAAGGGCAAGGCGTGGATCTTCCTGGTCCAGGCCTCGGACAGCACCACGAGCATCCTGGTGGTCGGTCTGGCGATCACCGGCTCCCTCGTCATCGCCCGCTTCGCGCTGATGCTCCTGCTCTCCGCCGTCCACGCCCGCCGGGTGCGCCGCAAGAACTTCGCCTGGGGCCCACCGGTCACCGAACCGGTGTCGGTCCTCGTCCCGGCGTACAACGAGGCCAAGTGCATTGAGAACACGGTCCGTTCACTGATGGCGAGCGAGCATCCCGTCGAGGTGATCGTCATCGACGACGGCTCGGCGGACGGTACGGCGAGAATCGTCGAGGCGATGGCCCTGCCGAACGTACGGGTCGTACGGCAGATCAACGCGGGCAAACCGGCCGCCCTCAACCGCGGCCTGGCGAACGCGAGTCACGACCTCATCGTCATGATGGACGGCGACACGGTCTTCGAACCCGCGACCGTACGGGAGTTGGTCCAGCCCTTCGGCGACCCGCGCGTGGGCGCGGTGGCGGGCAACGCGAAGGTCGGCAACCGGGACTCCCTCATCGGCGCCTGGCAGCACATCGAGTACGTGATGGGCTTCAACCTCGACCGCCGTATGTACGACATGCTCCGCTGCATGCCGACGATCCCGGGCGCCGTGGGGGCCTTCAGGAGAAGCGCGCTGGAGCGGGTCGGCGGCATGAGCGACGACACGCTCGCCGAGGACACCGACATCACGATGGCGATGCACAGGGACGGCTGGCGCGTCGTCTACGCCGAGAAGGCCCGCGCCTGGACGGAGGCCCCGGAGACGGTCCAACAGCTCTGGTCCCAGCGCTACCGCTGGTCCTACGGCACGATGCAGGCGATCTGGAAGCACCGCGGCGCGCTGCTGGACCGGGGCCCGTCCGGCCGCTTCGGGCGCGTGGGCCTCCCGCTGGTGGCCCTGTTCATGGTGATCGCCCCGATCCTGGCCCCGCTGATCGACGTGTTCCTGCTCTACGGCCTGGTGTTCGGCCCGACGGAGAAGACGTTCCTGGCCTGGCTGGGCGTCCTGGCGATCCAGGCGTTCTGCGCGGCCTACGCCTTCCGCCTCGACCGCGAACGCATGACCCACCTCGTCTCACTGCCCCTGCAACAGATCCTCTACCGCCAACTCATGTACGTCGTCCTGCTCCAGTCCTGGATCACCGCGCTCACCGGAGGCCGCCTGCGCTGGCAGAAGCTGCGGCGGACGGGGGTCGTGGAGGCGCCCGGGGGTCCGGTGCCGAGTGCGCGCAGCGGGAGCGGGAGCGATCGGAGGACTGTGGCATGACGCACGGATACACGACCGGGGCGGGTACGAGTCCGGAGCCGGAGTCCGGCCTCGAATCGACGCCGGCGTACGGGATTCCCCAACAGCGGCAGCAGGAACCGGAGTTGGCGCCGGAGTCGGCGCCGGAACCGAAGAAGGGCAAGGGGGCGGGGGGTGGCGGCCGGGACCGCTACCTCGACCTCCTCCGCACGATCGCCCTCGTCCGGGTCGTCATCTACCACCTCTTCGGCTGGGCGTGGCTGTCGGTCCTGTTCCCTTCCATGGGCGTGATGTTCGCGCTGGCGGGTTCGCTGATGGCCCGCTCGCTGAACCGTCCCGCGCTGGGCGTGATCAGAGGTCGGCTACGGCGACTGCTGCCCCCGCTGTGGGCGTTCGGGGCGGTGGTGCTGGTGATGATGTTCGGGATGGGCTGGAACCCGCTCAAGGACCCTGACATGGGCGGCACTTGGTGGGGCGCGGCGAAGATCCTCGACTACCTCGTGCCGTTCGGCGCGCCGCCGTATCCCGAGCATCTGGGTTCGGAGTCGGGCCTGTTGGAGAGCACGTGGGCGGACCAGGCGGCGGGCCCGTTGTGGTACTTGCGGGCGTATCTGTGGTTCGTGATCGCGTCACCGCTGCTGCTGTGGGCGTTCCGCAGGGTCCCGTGGGCGACGCTGCTGGCGCCTCTGGCGCTGACGGCGGTCGTAGGCACAGGCCTGGTGACCATCCCCGGCGAGACGGGCAACGCGGTGTCGGACTTCGCGGTGTACGGGGGCTGTTGGGTCCTGGGCTTCGCACACCACGAGGGTGTCCTGAAGAAGGTCCCGCGCTACCTCGCGGTATCGGGCGCGACCCTGATCATGGGCTTCGGGCTGTGGTGGGCGTCGGGTCATCTGGGCCCGGACGGCTGGGACTTGAACGACATCCCCCTGGCGCAGGCGACCTGGTCCTTCGGCATCGTGGTGATCCTGCTCCAATACGCCCCGTCCTGGCAGCAGTTGCCGGGCAGGCTGGCGAAGTGGGACAAGCTGGTGACCCTGTCCAACAACCGCGCCGTCACGATCTACCTGTGGCACAACCTCCTCATCATGGCCACGGTCCCGATCATCGACCAGCTGTACAGCCTGCCGTTCATGGAGAGCGACGGGGCGACCGCCTTCCTCGACAAGACGGACACGTTCCTGATGTTCCTGCTGATCTGGCCGCTCATCGCGGTCGCGATCCTCGCGTTCGGATGGATCGAGGACATCGCGGCCAAGCGGAGGCCGAGGCTGTGGCCCAACGGGGTCGGTAAAGGGGGCAGCGACGGGGTCGGTGGTGGGCGGTCCCGGCGAAGGGACTGAAGGCGAACGCCGCGCGACGGGCCTCCGTTCTTCCTCACCGCGCCCTCCCCGCGTTCGTGAGAGCAACGTTCCCTTGCAGTCACTCACAGCCACAGCGTGGAAACGCGCCCTCCATACCTTCGGGACTCAGACCGCTCGTTACCCCGTCGCAGGGGCAGCCCCGAGCCCCGGACCACAGTGGAGGCGTCATGACAGCCCCAGTCCCAGCGCCCGTCCCAACTCCCGCGCCCGCTCCCGGCAAGTGGATCGAGCACTGGGATCCGGAGGACGAGACGTTCTGGCAGGAGACCGGTGAGAAGGTCGCCCGTCGCAATCTCGTCTTCTCCGTGCTCTCCGAGCACATCGGCTTCTCGATCTGGACCCTGTGGTCCGTGCTGGTGCTCTTCATGGGCCCGGAGTACGGGCTGACCCCGGCCGACAAGTTCCTGCTGACGTCGATGGTCACGCTGGTCGGCGCGGTCGTCCGGGTGCCGTACACCTTCGCGGTCGCCGTCTTCGGCGGGCGGAACTGGACGATCGTCTCCGCGAGTCTGCTGCTCATCCCCACCATCGCCGCGTTCGTCGTGATGAAGCCGGGGACGTCGTTCGACACCTTCCTCTGGATCGGCCTGCTGGCCGGCATAGGCGGCGGCAACTTCGCCTCCTCCATGACCAACATCAACGCCTTCTTCCCGCTGCGGAAGAAGGGGTGGGCCCTCGGGCTGAACGCGGGCGGCGGCAACATCGGCGTCCCCGTCATCCAGCTCGTCGCCCTCGCGATCATCGGCGCCAGTGGCGGGCCGCGCGTGTTGCTCGGGATCTACATCCCGCTCATCCTGGTCGCCGCCGTCCTCGCCGCGCTCTTCATGGACAACCTCACCTCGGTGAAGAACGACACCGGCGCCGCGAAGGACGCCGCGCGGGACTGGCACACCTGGATCATGGCGTTCCTGTACATCGGCACGTTCGGGTCGTTCATCGGGTACGCGTTCGCGTTCGGGCAGGTGCTTCAGGTCCAGTTCGGCCGTACGCCGCTCCAGGCCGCGTATCTCACCTTCATCGGCCCGCTGCTCGGCTCGCTCATCCGTCCCGTCGGCGGCTGGCTCGCCGACCGGTACGGCGGCGCGAAGATCACCCTGTGGAACTTCGTCGCCATGGCCGCCGCGACCGCCATCCTGGTCGTCGCCAGCATGGAGAAGTCGCTGCCCCTGTTCGTGACCGTGTTCGTCGTGCTGTTCGTGCTCAGCGGGCTCGGCAACGGGTCGACGTACAAGATGATCCCCGGCATCTTCCAGACCAAGGCGCTCGCGAAGGGGCTCGAAGGTGACGAGGCCGCCGCCTACGGGCGTCGGCTCTCCGGGGCCTCCATGGGGCTCATCGGGGCCGTGGGCGCGCTCGGCGGGGTTGGCATCAACCTCGCCTTCCGGCAGTCGTTCCTGTCCTCCGGCTCCGGGACCGGCGCGTTCGTCGCCTTCCTCGTCTTCTACGGCCTCTGCTTCGTGGCCACGTGGGCCGTATACCTTCGCCGCCCGACCGCTCAGGCGCAGGCCAAGGCTTCCGCATCGGAGGCGAAGCCGCAGCTCAGCTATGCCGAGGTGTGACGTAACACCGCCGACATGAAGCCGAACCGAGCCTGTCACGCGCCGTTGACAGGCTCGATCGGCATGTAGGTCAGTAGGTATCGGCATGCGGGTATCGCACCACCGCATGTGCGACATGTACGACGACGTTCGGGACGAGAGCCATGCACGAGGAACAGCAGCTACCGGATCGCGCGCAACACGGCCCCCTCTCCGGGTTCACCGTGGGCGTCACCGCCGCGCGCCGCGCCGACGAGCTGGGGGCACTGCTCCAGCGGCGCGGCGCGGTGGTCGTGCACGCGCCCGCGCTGCGCATCGTGCCCCTGGCCGACGACAGCGAACTGCTCTCCGCGACCAAGGAGTTGATCGACCAGGCGCCGGACGTGGTGGTGGCCACGACGGCGATCGGGTTCCGGGGGTGGATCGAGGCCGCCGACGGGTGGGGGCTCGGAGAGGCGCTCCTCGACCGGCTCCGCGGGGTGGAACTGCTCGCGCGCGGGCCCAAGGTCAAAGGAGCGGTGCGCGCCGCCGGCCTGACCGAGGAGTGGTCGCCGTCGTCCGAGTCCATGGCGGAGGTGCTCGACCGGCTGCTGGAGGAGGGCGTCGAGGGGCGCCGGGTCGGCCTCCAGCTGCACGGCGAACCGTTGCCCGGGTTCGTGGAGTCGCTGCGGGCCGGGGGAGCGGAGGTCGTCGTCGTCCCCGTGTACCGGTGGATGCCGCCCGAGGACATCGCCCCGCTGGACCGGCTCCTGGACGCCACGGTCTCCCGCGGCCTGGACGCGCTGACGTTCACCAGCGCACCGGCCGCCGCGTCGCTGCTGTCCCGCGCCGCGCCGCTCCAGCGCGACCTGCTGCGCACCGCGCTCGAATCCGTGCGCGTCGGCGGTGTCGTCGGCTACGCGACCTGCTCACCGCACCTCGCCGAGACCCGGGCCGTCGTCGACGACATGCTCAAG
>NZ_JBLTJC010000400.1:0-9130 GCF_048158785.1 Streptomyces colwelliae
CCCCCGCCCGCACCCGCGCCGCCGTGCGTGAACTGCTGCGCCCGCAGCGGGGGTTGGCCGCCGCCGGGTTCGGGCTGATGGTGCTCGCCACGGCCGTCGGGCTGCTCACCCAGCCGCTGCTGGGCCATATCGTCGACATCGTCACCGAGCACCGCTCCCCCGACGCGCTCACCTTCCCCGTGGTCGCGCTCGCCGGAGTCGCCCTGGTCCAGGGCGTGACCACCGCACTCGGCATGTCCCTGGTGTCGCGGCTCGGTGAGACCGCGCTCGCGCGGCTGCGTGAACTGTTCGTCGAGCGGGCCCTGTCGCTCCCCCTCGACCGGGTGGAGAAGGCCGGGTCCGGCGACCTCAACGCCCGTGTCACGCGCGACGTTTCACGAGTCGCCGACGCCGTGCGCGGGGCGCTGCCCGAGCTGGCGCGGTCCGCGCTGTCGATCCTGCTGACGCTGGGCGCGCTCGCCCTGCTGGACTGGCGGTTCCTGCTGGCGGCCCTGATCGCGGTGCCGGTGCAGGCGCACACCGCACGCTGGTACGTGCGCAACGCCGTTCCCCTGTACGCCAAGGAGCGCATCGCGACCGGGACACAGCAGCAGCAGTTGCTGGACACCATCGGCGGGGCGCGGACGGTACGGGCGTACCGGCTCCAGAAGGGCCACACCCGGCGGGTCACCGAACGTTCGCGCTCGGCGGTCGAACTGACCATGAGCGGCGTGCAGTTGATGCTCCGCTTCTACAGTCGGCTGCACATCGCCGAGTACGTGGGGCTGTCCGCCGTCCTGGCCACCGGGTACCTGCTGGTGCGCGACGGTTCCGCCTCGGTCGGCACGGCCACCGCCGCCGCGCTGTACTTCCACACTCTCTTCGGTCCGGTCAACACCGCGCTGGTGCTGCTGGACGACGCCCAGTCGGCGACGGCCGGACTGGCACGGCTCGTCGGTGTGGTGGACGAGCCCGCGCCCGTGACCGCCGACCGCGCGGACGACCGTACGACCGCTGCCGGGCCGCCGTCCGTGACGCTGACCGGTGTCTCCCACGCGTATGTGCCGGGCCGACCGGTGCTGCACGACGTCGACCTGGAGATACGGCCCAAGGAGCGCGTCGCGCTGGTCGGTACGACCGGTGCGGGCAAGACGACCCTGGCGAAGCTGGTCGCGGGGCTGCACCGCCCGCAGTCGGGCCGGATCGACGTCGGCGGCGCCGAGCCGGACGAGGCCGGTCACCTGGTCGGGCTCGTCACGCAGGAGGTGCACGTCTTCGCCGGGCCGCTCGCCGAGGATCTGCGGCTGGCCCGCCCGGACGCGCACACCGAGGAACTCCGCGAGGCACTCGACACGGTGGGCGCGCTCGGCTGGGTCGAGGCGTTGCCGGAGGGTCTCGACACGGTCGTCGGTGACGGTGGTCATCGGCTGACCGCCGACCGCGCTCAGCAACTCGCCCTCGCCCGGCTCCTGTTGGCGGATCCGCCGGTCGTCGTGCTCGACGAGGCGACAGCGGAGGCGGGCAGTTCGGGTGCCCGGCAGCTCGACGAGGCCGCCGAGCAGGCGCTGCGCGGCCGTACCGCGCTGGTCGTGGCGCACCGGCTGAGTCAGGCCGCCTCCGCGGACAGGGTGATCGTCCTGAGCGACGGCCGGGTCGTGGAGAACGGTACACACGACGAACTCCTCACCGCCCAGGGCCAGTACGCCGCCCTGTGGCACGCCTGGTCCGGCAGCCGTTCCACCGAGGCGGCCCCCGACGCCCATCAAGCCCCCCGCTGAAGACCTGTCACCCCCCGCCGAACCCACCGCGACGAACAGAAGGATCATCCGATGCCCCGCGCCACCAGAGCTTCCCGGCTGTCCGGCCTGCTCGCCTCCGTACTCCTGCTGGCCGTCACGGCGGTCGGCTGCGGTTCCTCCAACTCCGACTCCACGTCGTCCGGTTCGGACACCTCGGGGTCGACGGGGAAGGCCTCCGCGGACGCCTTCCCCGTGACGATCGCCCACAAGTTCGGCAGTACGACGATCAAGTCCGAGCCCAAGCGGATCGTCACCGTCGGCCTCACCGACCAGGACGCCGTCCTCGCCCTGGGCAAGGTCCCCGTCGGCACGACCGAGTGGCTCGGCGGCTACAAGGGCGCCATCGGCCCTTGGGCGCAGGACAAGTTGGGCGGTGCGGCGGCGCCGACCGTCCTCAAGGACACCGGCACCGGTCCGCAGGTGGAGAAGATCGCCGCCCTGAAGCCGGATCTGATCCTCGCCGTGTACTCGGGCCTGACCAAGGCGCAGTACCAGAGCCTGTCGCAGTTCGCGCCGGTCGTCGCCCAGCCCAAGCAGTACAACGACTACGGCGTGCCGTGGCAGCAGCAGACCGAGGAGATCGGCAAGGCGCTCGGCAAGGCCGACGAGGCCAAGACCCTGGTGTCGGGCGTCGAGGCCAAGTTCACGGCGGCCAAGAAGGCCAACCCCGCCTTCGCCGGCGCGACGGGCGTCATGGCCACCCCGTACGAGGGCGTGTTCGTCTACGGCAGCCAGGACCCGCGCTCCCGGCTCCTCTCCGACCTGGGATTCTCGCTCCCGGAGGGCCTCGACAAGGTCATCGGTGACACGTTCGGCGCCAACATCAGCAAGGAGCGCTACGACCTCCTCGACCAGAAGGTCGCCGTGTGGATCGTCCCGGACACCACCACGGCCGTCACCAAGCTGCACAGCGACAAGATCTACGGTGACCTGAACGTGGTGAAGCAGGGCCGCGAGGTCTTCATCAAGGAGACCAGCGACTACGGCAACGCGGTATCCCTGTCAACGGTGTTGAGCATCCCCTACGTCCTCGACCGCCTGGTGCCGCAGCTCGCCGCCGCGGTGGACGGCAAGACGTCGACGAAGGTGGAGCAGCCGGCGTCCTGACCCACGGAACGTGAAAGGGGGGCGGGTCCGAGGTAGTTCGGACCCGCCCCCCTTTCGTGTGCTCAGACCCCGTCGACGAGACTCTTCGGCCTCATGTCCGTCCAGTTGGTCTCGATGTGGTCGAGGCACTCCTGCCGTCCGGCCGGTCCGTACGCGACCGTCCAGCCCGCCGGTACGTCCACGAAGTCGGGCCAAAGGCTGTGCTGGCCCTCGTCGTTGACGAGGACGGAGTAGACGCCTTCGGGGTTCTCGAACGGGTTGCTCATGTCGGGGGTTCCTTGCCTCTCTGATGCGGTCGGGTGGGTAAGTGCGGTTCGGTCAGGGCTCGTTCAGGTTTGTTCAGGGCTTGCTCGGTACGGCCGCTCGTCGTACGACCGCCTCCAGTGCCCGGAACCAGGTGCGGGCCAGGTCCCGTACCTGTTCCTCGGTGAGGAGTTCGGCGGCGTACGCCCAGTGGGCGCTCAACTCCGGGCCCTCGGGGCGGTCTTCGGTGATGGCGTTGAGGGTCAGGGCGTGGGACATAGGCTGGCCGGGGTCGGCGTCGAGGTCGGCGGCGTCGTCCTCGGGGGCGTAGGACCAGTCGGCTGCCTCCGGGCGGTCGAAGCGGCCCATGTAGTTGAACTCGATCTGCGGCTCGCCGAGTTGGGCAAGCCGTGCGCCCGTCCCGGGGTTGAGGTGGCGCAGCAGGCCGTGTCCGATGCCGGCGGTGGGCAGCGCGGTGAGGTGCTCGCGGATCCGGGCCAGGGCCTTGTCCAGCACGGGTCCGCCCGCGAAGGCGTCCGCCAGGTCGGCCTCGCCCGGGTCGAGCCGTACGGGCACGACGCTGGTGAACCAGCCGACCGTGCGGGACAGGTCGGCGTCGCCCGCGAGCCGCTCCTCACGGCCGTGGCCCTCCACGTCCACCAACACCGGTCCGCCGCCCGACTGTTGTTCGGCACCCAGGGTGCGGGTGCGCCAGTCGCCGACCGCGAGTGCGAACGCGGTGAGCAGCACGTCGTTGACCGTGGCGCCGAACGCGGCCGGGGCTCGGCTCAGCAGCGGGCCCGTGACGTCGGCGGGCAGGGACAGGGAGACATAGCGGGTGGTGGCGACCGTGTCGCGGGCCGGGTCGAGCGGGCGGGCCAGCGGGAGTTCGGCGCCCTCGGCGAGGGCGGACGTCCACCACGGCAGCTCGTCCTCGGTGGCGGGGTCGGTGGCACGGGTCCCGAGGAGTCGGGACCAGCGGGCGAACGACAGCTCCACGGGGGCGAGTTCGGGTGTACGGCCGCCCCTGACCGCCGCCCAGGCGGTGGCCAGGTCGGGCAGGAGGACGCGCCAGGAGACGCCGTCGATCACCAAGTGGTGGACGAGGACGAGGAGTCGGCCGGGCTGTCCGGGTCCGGCGTCGAACCACACCGCCCGCACCATCGCCCCGGCGTCCGGGTCGAGCCCGGCCCGGGCTGTCCCGGCGTGGCGGGAGATGGCCGCGCGCAGTTCGTCGTCGTCCGTGCCGCGCACGTCGACGCGGGTGAGCCAGGTGCTGACGTCGGTGTCCCGTGCGGCCGGTACCCGCAGCAACCACTGCGGTTCGCGGACGAGTTGGGCCCGCAGCATGTCGTGCCGGCCGGCGAGTGCCGTGAGCACGGCCAGCAGACCGGGTTCGGTCAGGTCGGCCGGGGTCTGCACCAGGGCCGCCTGGTGGTACGCGGCGATGGGGCCGCCGCGCTCCAGCAGACCGCGCATGATCGGGGTGAGCGGGACGGTGCCGGTGCCGTCGTCGTGGACCGCGTGCCGTTCGTCGGTGCCGAGCGGGACGGCAACGGCCGCCAGGGCGGCGACAGTCCGGTGCTGGAAGACCTGCCGGGGCGTGACGCGCAGACCGCCGGCGCGGGCCCGGGCGACGAGTTGCATGGCGACGATGCTGTCGCCGCCGAAGGTGAAGAAGTCGTCGTCCGTGCCGACCGCCTCGGCGGGCAGCCCGAGGGCGTCCGCGAACAGGTCGCGCAGGGTGCGCTCGGTGTCGTTCTCGGGGGCTCGGCCGCCGCCCTGCGCGGTGAAGTCCGGTGCGGGCAGGGCGGATCGGTCGAGTTTGCCGTTCGACAGCAGCGGCAGCCGGCCGAGGACGACCACGGCGGCCGGGACCATGTAGTCGGGCAGTGCGGAGGCGGCGTGGGCACGGAGTTCGGTCCCGTCCGCCTCGTCGGCGACGGCGTAGGCGATCAACTGCCGGATGCCGGGCCTGTGTTCGCGGGCCACGACGACGGTCTGCGTGACGGCCGGGTGGGTGTCCAACGAGGCCTCGATCTCGGCGAGTTCGATGCGGTAGCCGCGGATCTTGACCTGGTCGTCGGTGCGTCCGGCGAACTCAAGGAGGCCGTCCTCGGTCCAGCGGGCCATGTCGCCGGTGCGGTACATGCGGGTGCCGGGTGCGCCGAACGGGTCGGCGACGAAGCGTTCGGCGGTGAGTTCGGGTTGGCCAAGGTAACCGCGGGCCAGGCCGGGGCCCGAGAGGTACAACTCGCCGGTGACGCCCGGCGGAACCGGGCTCAGGGCGGTGTCGAGGACATAGGCGCGGGACTCGTGGACCGGCCGTCCGACGACCGGGGTGGCGCTGTCGCGGACCCGGCCGACGAGCGCGTCGACGGTGGCCTCGGTGGGGCCGTAGAGGTTGAACGCCTCGGTGTCCGACAGGGCGGCCAGCCGTGTCCACAGCGACTCGGGTACGGCCTCGCCGCCGAAGCCGACCACGGAGAGCGGGCAGTCGCCCTCGTCTCCGATCAGGCCGCTGTCCGCCATCTGCGCGAGCAGTGACGGGGTGACCTCGATGAAGTCGATGCCCCGGTCGCGGATGAACGCGGCGAGGAGTTCGGGGTCGCGGCGGGTCTCGTCGTCGGCGATGTGCAGCGCGTGCCCGTCGAGGAGCCACAACTGCGGCTGCCAGGAGGCGTCGAAGGAGAACGACCAGGCGTGCCCGACGCGCAGGCGACGGAGTCCGGTGCGCCGCCTGGCGACCTCGTGCAGGTCGTGGCGGTGGCTGTGGAAGAGGTTGGCGATGCCTCGCTGGGTGACGACGACGCCCTTGGGGCGGCCGGTGGAGCCGGAGGTGTAGATGACGTAGGCGGGGTGGTCGGGGTCGGGGGCGACGGGTTCGGCCTCCGGCAGTCCGTCGGTCGGGGCGTCAAGTCGCAGGACGGGGACGGTGGTTGTGGGCAGCGTGGCGGCCGTCTCCGCCGTGGCCAGGATCAGCGCGGGGCGGGCGTCGTCGAGCATGCCGGTCAGGCGGGACTCGGGGAGGTCGGGGTCCAGGGGCAGATAGGCGGCGCCCGCCTTCATCACGGCGAGGATCGCGGCGATGTGGTCGGCGGTGCGGGGCAGCGCGAGGGCCACGATCCGCTCGGGTCCGACGCCGTGTCCGGCGAGTACGCGAGCCAACTGGTCGGTGCGCGCGTCGAGTTCGGCGAACGACCACGTCGTACGGCCGTCGGTGACGGCGACCGCGCCGGGGTCTGCGGCGGCCTGCGCGACGAACAACGCCGGTACGGTGCCGAGCCGTTCGGTCTCCGGCACGGGCAACGCGGTGTCGTTCCAGGTCTCCAGGACCGTGTGCCGCGCGGCCGGGTCGAGCAGGTCGAGCCGTCCGACGGGACGGTCCGGCTCGGCCGCCATGCCGGTGAGGAGGGCGGTGAGGGCGTCCGTGATCCGGCGTACGACGGACGGTTGGAAGAGGTCGGGCCTGAACTCGGCGGTGAGTCGCAGCCGTTCGGCGGGCTCGACGGCCCACGCGAACGGGTAGTGGGTGGAGTCCTCGTGGTCCCGGACGGTGACGCGCGGCCCGTCGCCGCCCTCTTCGTCGTCGGCGACCGGGTACGACTCGAACACCACGAGGGTGTCGAAGAGTTCGCCGAGTCCGGCGGCCCGCTGGATGTCGGCGAGGCCGAGGTGCTGGTGGGCGATGAGCCGGGACTGCTCGTCCTGAAGGCGATCGAGGAGTGCGGCCGTGCTCTCCTCCGGGCGGACCCGCACCCGTACCGGAATGGTGTTGATGAACAGGCCGATCATCGACTCGGCACCGGCCAGCTCGGGCGAACGCCCGGCGACGGTGGCGCCGAACACCACGTCGTCCCGGCCCGTGAGCCGCCCGAGCAGCACGCCCCAGGCGGCCTGGACAAGGGTGTTGACGGTGACGCCCTGGCGGCGCGCGAACGCCTCCAGCTCCGCCGTGCGGTGCGGGTCCAACTCCACGGTGTGGGTGGACGGTACGACGGCGGCACGGTCGGGGTCGACGGGCGCGAGTCGGGTGGGCTCGGCCAAGCCGACGAGCGCCTCGGCCCACGCGGCGGTGGAGAGGGCCGGGTCCTGGGCGGCTAGGAGCCGCAGGTGCTCACGGTACGGGGCGGGCGTGGCCGGCGTACGGCCCTCGTAGCGCGCCCACAGTTCGGCGGTGAGCAGGGGCAGCGACCAGCCGTCCAGGAGGAGGTGCTGGTGCGAGAGCACGAGCCGGTGGCGGTCCGGACCGAGCCGGGCCAGCAACAGCCTTAGCAGCGGCGGCCGTTCGGGGTCGAAGCGGCGTCGCTCCTGGACGAGCAGACGCTCCCACTCGTCGGGGTCGTCGGTCAGGTCGAGCTGCCGCCAGGGCAGGACGGCCGTGCGCGGTACGACGGCGACGGGCCGTCCGGAGGACAGGTGCCGGAAGCCGCTGCGCAGGTTCTCGTGCGCGTCGAGGACGGACTGGGCCGCGGTGTGCAACCGGTCGGTGTCCAGGGGGCCTTCGAGGTCGTAGGAGACCTGGACGGTGTACACGTCCGGTCCGTCGTCGCCGGAGTCGAGGGCGGCATGGAAGAGCAGGCCGGCCTGGAGCGGGGAGACGGGCAGGACTTCGGTTCCGGCGGGCAGGGCGGCGAGTTCGGCGCGCTCGTCGTCGGTGAGGTCGAGCAGGACCACCTCGTCGCCGCGGTCGGCGGCGGCCGTGGTGGTGGCGGTCACGGTGGCGAGCCCGGCCGCCGACTTGTGGCGGAACACGTCGCGCGGGCTGAAGGTGAGCCCGGCCGCGCGGGCACGGGCGACCAGCTGCATGGCGACGATGCTGTCGCCGCCGAGCGAGAAGAAGTCGTCCTCGACACCGACGCGTTCGAGTCCGAGCACGTCCGCGACGAGGGCGCAGAGGGTCTCCTCCAGCGGTGTGCGCGGGCGGGTGTCGGTGACCTCGGCGGCGAAGTCGGGGGCGGGCAGGGCACGGCGGTCGAGCTTGCCGTTGGGGGTGAGCGGGAGGGCGTCGAGGGTGACGACGGCCGACGGGACCATGTGGTCGGGCAGCGACCGGGCGGTGTGGGCGCGGAGTTCGCCGGAATCCGCTGTCCCGCCGCTCGGCACGACGTACGCGACGAGGCGTTCGTCCCGGAGGACGACGGTGGCATGCGCGACGCTCTCGTGGGCCGCCAACACGCTCTCGATCTCGCCGAGTTCGATGCGGAACCCGCGCAGTTTGACCTGGTCGTCGGCGCGGCCGAGGTACTCCAGTTCGCCGTCCCGGGTCCAGCGGGCCAGGTCGCCGGTGCGGTACATACGGGCGCCGGGCTCGGTGGCGTACGGGTCGGCGACGAAGCGTTCGGCGGTCAGGGCGGACCGGCCCAGGTAGCCGCGCGCCAACTGGACGCCCGCCAGATACAGTTCGCCGGCCACACCGGGCGGTACGGGACGGAGTCCGGCGTCGAGGACATAGGTGCGGGTGTTCCACACCGGGCGGCCGATCGGCACGGCGGCCGGGTCGGCGGGGACCTCGTGGGCGGTGACGTCGACGGATGCCTCGGTCGGACCGTAGAGGTTGTGCAGGCGGCTGCCCGGGAGGAGCTGGTGGAAGCGGGCGGCCAACGGGGCTGGCAACGTCTCGCCGCTGCACATGACCTGGAGCAGGTCGGTGCAGTGGGCGGCGGCGGGCTCGTCGAGGAAGGCGCGCAGCATCGACGGCACGAAGTGGGCCGTGGTGATGTGCTGACGCCGGATCAGTTCGGCGAGGTAGACCGGGTCCTGGTGGCCTTCGGGGCGGGCCACGACGAGCGTGGCGCCGGTGATGAGCGGCCAGAAAAACTCCCACACCGACACGTCGAACCCGGCCGGGGTCTTCTGGAGGACCCGGTCGTCGGCGTCGAGGCGGTAGGTGTCCTGCATCCACAACAGGCGGTTGGTGATGCCCTGGTGGGGGACGGTGACGCCCTTGGGGCGGCCGGTGGAGCCGGAGGTGTAGATGACGTAGGCGGGGTGGCGGGGGT
>NZ_JBLTJC010000401.1:0-9104 GCF_048158785.1 Streptomyces colwelliae
CTACAGCGGAGCGCACCCGGCGACGGTCTGCCACAACGCCTCGGGCAGATCGTCCAGTTGACCCGCGGCGGACCACAGGCCCCGAGAACGCCACCGACCGCCACGCCGCATCCTCGACCTCAAGACCGGCCCGCAGATCCAACCCGTGCCCCAACCGCAACGCCCGCTTCGCCGCCCGCAGCCCGACGGGCGAATTCGCGGCGATGCGCGCGCCCAGCGCCAGCGCCTCCTCGCGGTCCTGCCCCGCGTCCACCAGCGCGTCCACCAGACCCAGCTCCGCCGCCTCGGCCGCCTCCAGGCGCCGTGCGGTGAAGATCAGCTCGGCCGCGCGCGCCGCGCCCACCCGGCGGGGCAGCAGCTGCGTACCGCCGCCCCCCGGGATCACGCCCACCGACACCTCCGGCAGCCCCACCACAGCCGTACGGTCCGCCACGATCAGGTCGCAGGACAGGGCGAGTTCGAAGCCGCCGCCGAGGGCGAAGCCGTGCACGGCGGCGATCGTCGGCATGGGCAGCTCCAGGACTCCCGTGTACGCCCCGCGCGCGACCGGGCGCTGCCGTACGAGTTCCGCGTCCGTGAGGGAGTTGCGCTCCTTCAGGTCCGCGCCGACGCAGAACGCCCGCTCGTGCGACGACGTCACCACGGTCACGCGTACGTCCCGGTCCGCCGCCAGTGCCGCGCAGGCCTCGGCGATCGAGCCCGCCATCGCCGTGGAGACCGCGTTCATGGCCTTCGGCCGGTCCAGGACCAGTTCCGCGACGTGCCCGTGCCGCCGCACCAGCACGAACTCCCCGAACCGCTCCTCGCCCATGACCGCCTCCTGGTTAACGTGGGTTAACAGACCTCGCCCCGATCATCGCACGGGCCCTCCCCGTTCGGGTGACATCCCGCCCAACTCCCGCCGCACCGCCCGTAGAAGCGCATAACGTGCGTCCGCCACACCACAGGGGAGGGATCGTGACGACGACCACGAAGGCGGAGCGGGCCGAGGGCACCGGGGAGGACGCGGCGGACATGGCGCCGCCCCTTCCCCACGCGCCGCCGGGACGGCACGCGCGCGGAGGTGATGGCGAAGTACCGGGCATATCTGCTGGAGCGGCCGTATCTGCTGGACCTGATTCCGCCGCTGCGCGGACGGGTGCTGGCCTGCTGGTGTGCGCCGCTGATCTGTCACGCGGGGGTGTTGGCCGAGCTTGCCGACGGTGGGGATCGCGGGGCGGCGTGATGTGGGTCCCTGGGCGGGGTTCCCGACGGTGACGTGGGTCTGACGACGCCCCCGCCCCGGGATCACCCAGGAGCGAGGCCGCCGCACGCCCGACCCGTGCGCCTCATACCCCCTGCACCGAGACCGAGACATCCGTGATCTCCGCGGACACGGTCGTGCCCGCGGAAGCCGTACTGATCATGGACGGCGTGTAGTTGAGGGTCGTCTCGTCCGACAGCTCGGCCGTCTCGATGACCGGGCCGGACTCATCGCCGTGGATCTCGTAGGTGATCTCGTACACGGCGTCGGGATCGATCCCCTCGCTGTCTCCCAAGTAGGTCAGGTCCGGCTCGACCGTCACATTGCAGCCCGCCGACCCGAAGCAGTGCCGCGCGGTGGTCTTCAGTCCGATCACGAAACTGTCGGCGTCGACTTCGCTGTACGACGGCGCCGGATCGGGCTCCTCCGTGGTGACGGCGTCCTCGTCCTGTGCGTTCGACGTGGCGGAGGCAGTCGGCTTGGCGGCGGCGGTCGGCTTGCTCTCGTCGGGCCGGGACTGCACGACCACGACGCCGGTGGCCACGACGGCCGCGATGACGGCGACGGCCGAGCCGAGGATGACCAGATTGGTGCGCGGCTTCTTCGCCGGCGGCGACGGATCGTTCGGCGGCACGGCGGGCATGGGCGGCATCGGCGGCACGCTGCTGTCGGTCATGGTCCCCCCAGAGGTAGTCGTTCCGTTCGTGTTCAGGCGTGAACGCCCCCGCTCCCGCTGCCCGGGGCTACGACCAACCCCCGGTGAAGTTGCTGCTCAGCTGCGCGGTGCAGATGTTGTAGCCGCCGGACGCGTGGCCCTTCTTCGTCTTTCCGTCCGCGGTGACCGAGCAGTTGATGTCGCCGGAGCCCTGGAGCTGGGCGTGCACGTTGAAGTACAGGGCCTTCTTGTCGAGGGTCAGCGTCGCCTCGAACTTGCCGTCCTCGAACGTGCCCTTCCGCGTGTCCGAGTCGGATCCGTAGCCGATGTCGAGACCGCCGAGGGCGCCGGCGGGGGCGGTGCCCCACACCTTGAAGACGACCTTGCCGTCGGTGGCGTCCTTCATGGTGTCGTTCTTCTTCGGGTCGGCGGCGGCCTTGTCCGAGCTCTCGCCGGCGGGCGCCGCACTCTTCGAGTCGCCGCTGCCGCTGGAGTCGTTGCTGCTGCCGCCGCCTCCGATGGCGGCGACGGCGATGACGATGACGACGAACAGACCGATGACGCCGAGGCAGCCGAGGCCGACGATCTTTCCGACGGAGCGCTTCTTCGGGGGCTGCGGCTGGAACGGAGGCTGTCCGTAGGGCTGTTGGCCGTTGCCCCATCCGGGCTGCTGCGGCGGGTAGGGCGGCTGGTTGCTCATGTGTCCCCTGAGGTACTCGCTGATGAATGCGAGATGTGTGACTTGTAAAGGCAGCGTGTGGTTGCTGCTTACTCGGGGGGTTCACTCAATCGTGTTATAGGCGGAAATTCGGCCTCTCGGAACGGGGCGACCCGACCGTGAACGCATGACTCGGCAGCTCGCACGCATCTCACGGCCCCGTCGCGGCCCTCTGTCCGGAGAGTCCTTGACCTGGGATCTCTGGACCGAAAGGACGGTCCGGAACCCTCAAGGACGCCGGGTAAACTCCGTACACGTGACTTCCGCTCCCGCCAAGCCCCGCATCCCGAACGTCCTCGCCGGACGTTACGCCTCCACCGAGCTCGCCACGCTCTGGTCTCCCGAGCAGAAGGTGAAGCTGGAGCGGCAACTCTGGCTCGCTGTGCTGCGAGCCCAGAAGGACCTCGGGATCGAGGTGCCGGACGCGGCGATCGCGGACTACGAGCGTGTGCTCGACCAGGTCGACCTGGCCTCCATCGCCGAGCGCGAGAAGGTCACGCGGCACGATGTGAAGGCGCGGATCGAGGAGTTCAACGACCTCGCCGGGCACGAGCAGGTCCACAAGGGCATGACGTCCCGCGACCTGACGGAGAACGTCGAGCAGCTGCAGATCCGGCTCTCGCTGGAGCTGATGCGCGACCGTACGGTGGCTGTCCTCGCGCGCCTCGGCAAGCTGGCCGGTGAGTACGGCGAGCTGGTCATGGCCGGCCGCTCGCACAACGTGGCCGCACAGGCCACCACCCTCGGCAAGCGTTTCGCGACCGCCGCCGACGAGCTGCTCGTGGCGTACGGACGGGTCGAGGAGCTGCTCGGCCGCTACCCGCTGCGCGGCATCAAGGGCCCGGTGGGCACGGCCCAGGACATGCTGGACCTGCTCGGCGGCGACACGGCGAAGCTCGCGGAGCTGGAGCAGCGGATCGCCTCCCACCTCGGTTTCTCGCAGGCGTTCACCTCGGTCGGCCAGGTCTACCCGCGCTCGCTGGACTACGAGGTCGTGACCGCGCTGGTGCAGGTCGCGGCGGCGCCCTCGTCGCTGGCGAAGACGATCCGGCTGATGGCCGGGCACGAACTGGTCACCGAGGGCTTCAAGCCCGGCCAGGTCGGTTCCTCCGCGATGCCGCACAAGATGAACACCCGCTCCTGCGAGCGCGTCAACGGCCTCATGGTCATCCTGCGCGGCTACGCGTCGATGACCGGCGAGCTGGCGGGCGACCAGTGGAACGAGGGCGATGTGTCCTGCTCGGTGGTGCGCCGGGTGGCCCTCCCCGACGCGTTCTTCGCGCTCGACGGGCTGCTGGAGACGTTCCTGACGGTCCTCGACGAGTTCGGCGCGTTCCCGGCCGTCGTGGCGCGTGAGCTGGACCGCTACCTGCCGTTCCTCGCGACCACGAAGGTGCTGATGGCCGCGGTCCGCGCGGGTGTCGGCCGCGAGGTCGCGCACGAGGCCATCAAGGAGAACGCCGTCGCCTCCGCGCTGGCGATGCGCGAGCAGGGCGCCGAGCGCAACGAGCTGCTGGACAAGCTCGCCGCCGACGAGCGCATCCCGCTCGACCGCGCCCAGTTGGACGCACTGATGGCCGACAAGCTGTCCTTCACGGGTGCCGCCGCCGACCAGGTCGCCGTCGTCGTCGCCCGCGTCGAGGAGCTCGCGAAGCAGCACCCGGAGGCCGCGGGTTACACCCCGGGGGCGATCCTCTGACCCGCTTCACCCAGGCCGAGCTGGAGGCCGTCCGCGACCGTCTCGTACCGGACGTCGTCGCGGACGGCCTCGGCGTGCTGTTCTGCGGCATCAACCCCGGTCTGATGACGGCGGCCACGGGCCACCACTTCGCCCGTCCCGGCAACCGCTTCTGGCCGGTACTGCATCTCTCCGGCTTCACCCCGAGGCTCATGAAGCCCGCGGAACAAGGGGAGTTGCTGTCGCACGGGCTCGGCATCACGAACGTGGTCGCACGGGCGACGGCTCGGGCCGACGAGCTGGGCCCGGAGGAGTACCGCGAGGGCGGGCAACTCCTCGCGTCGAAGCTGACGGGGTGGAAGCCGCGCTGGCTCGCGGTGCTGGGCGTCACCGCCTACCGGGCTGCTTTTGACGACCGCCGGGCCCAAGTCGGGCCGCAGCAGCGGACGTTCGGGGACACGCGTGTGTGGGTGCTGCCCAATCCGAGCGGGCTGAACGCGCATTGGACGGCGGCGACGATGGCCGAGGAGTTCGGGCGGCTGCGGGTCGCCGCACAGGACTAGATCCTCACGGCGGGTCCATCTCCGTTACGACGGCCAGGAGTTGGAACGGGAGTTCCTTGTCCCACTGGGATACGCCGAGGGCGATCCACCGGCCGGTCTCCGGCGACTTCCACAGGTGTAGGTCCGGCACGTGCGCGCTGAGCGAGGCCCAGGGCTCCGGTATGTCCTCGCCGTCCCGCGACCGCTCGAACGCGCTCTCCAGACTGATCACACGGTGCGCTCCCCATCGCTCGACCAGCCGCTCCCCGAGTCCGTCCCGGTCAATCTCGTACCGCGCCTCGGTCTCCTCCCGCTCCGTCCCGTCGTCCTCCCAGAAGTCGCCGCTCGTCTGCAATTCGGCGATGTGATGGCCGGGGCCTCCCGTGCCCACGTCCGTCCTGCCGTGCTCCGCGGGGAAGTCCCGGGTGCACAGCAGGTCGATCGTCATCAGCGAGTGCGTGATGTTCATGCCTCCAGTGAACCGGCTCCCACTGACAACGGGCTGGGAGTCAGATCCCGCACGGGGCAGACGTTCCGGCACTTCCGAGGTCAGGCGTCCCGGCGCCGGACGCTCCACGCCCCCGCCGTCAGCGCCGCCGCGGTCCACAGCGCCGTCACCCCGAGCCCGGTCCACGGCCCCATCGCCCCGGCCCAGGTCTGGTGGAGCGCCACCTGGCCGGCCCGGTCGGGCAGGAGGTCCGCGATGTCGCTGGACGCGTCGCCGACCACGAAGGACACGATGAGCAGGAACGGTATGACGATGCTCAGCGTCGCCACCCCGCTGCGCAGCACCGCCGTGAGACCGGCCGCGAGCAGTGCCATCAGGGTGAGATACACGGCGCAGCCGACCACACCGCGCACCTGCTCCGCCCCGCCCAGCCCGTCCGCCTCGGCGCCCAGCACCGCCTTGCCGACCGCCAGGGTCACCACGCCGGTGACCAGGCCGACGGCGAACACGGGCACGGCGATGGCGGTCGCCTTGGCCGCGAACCAGCGCCCCCGGTGCGGCACCGCGGCCAGCGACTGCCGTAGCGCTCCGCCCTGGAACTCGGAGGACACCGCGGTCGTGCCGAAGGCGATCGCCGCGATCTGGCCGAAGGACACGCCGAAGAAGACGGCGAACAGCGGGTCGAAGTCGTCGCCGCCGGTGTCGGACGAGGCGAGCGCGGAGAAGAGTGCCGTCACCGCGACGATCATGGCGAGGGCGGCGACCTGGGAGCGCAGGGTTCGGATCTTGATCCACTCGGAGTGGAACACGGGCGTGAATGCCATGGTCAGGCCTCCTGGTGCGGTGCGGTGAACTCGGTCTCGTCGGCCGTCAGATCGAGATAGGCCTGTTCCAACGTGCCCTCGGTGGAGGTCAGTTCGAGGATCGGCACGCCCGCCGCGGACAACAGGGTGCCGATCTCGTCCACGCGTGCGTGCGCCACGGTCCAGTGCCCGTCCTCCTGCTCCACGGGGTCGAGACCGTGCCCGGCGAGTGTGCTCTTGAGGGCGCCTGCGTCCGTCGTACGGATGCGTACGTGGGGTTGCACGCGCGCGTCGATGAAGTCCCGCATCGGGGTGTCGGCCAGGAGCCGTCCGCGACCGAGGACCACGAGGTGGTCGGCGAAGGAGGCGGTCTCGTTCATCAGGTGGCTGGAGACCAGGACCGTACGGCCCTCCGCCGCCAGCCCGCGCAGCAACTCCCGTATCCAGACGATGCCTTCGGGGTCGAGGCCGTTCGACGGCTCGTCCAGCAGGACCACCCCGGGGTCACCCAGGAGGGCACCGGCGATGCCCAGCCGCTGACGCATGCCCAGGGAGTACGTCTTCACCCGGCGCCGCGCGACCGACGCGAGTCCCGTCTCCTCCAGCACCGCGTCGACCCGGGCTGCCGGGATGCGGTTGCTCGCCGCCAGGGCGCGCAGATGGTCGCGAGCGGTACGGGAGCCGTGCGCGGCCTGCGCGTCGAGCAGGGCGCCCACGTGTCGCAGCGGCTCGGTGAGCGCGGCGTACGGGCGGCCTCCGATGGAGGCGGTTCCGGAGGTGGGCCGGTCGAGGCCGAGGACGAGGCGCATGGTGGTGGACTTTCCGGCGCCGTTGGGGCCGAGGAAGCCGGTGACCTTGCCGGGGCGGACGTCGAAGGTGACGTGGTCCACGGCCCGCCGGGTGCCGTACTCCTTGGTGAGGTCTCGTACGTCGATGCTGGTCATGACCAACAGCCTGGCCGTTCACGGGGGTTGGGGCCTCCCCCACCGGTGGAGATCGTCTCCCCCGCCCGGGGGAGGCCGATGTCGGTGCCGGCTGTCACGATGTCGGAATGGCCCGCTTCCTGCGCCCGCTGCTCCGGGGGACGACGTACACGCGTCTGCTGCACCTCTGGGTGCCGATGCTGTTCACCGCCGTGTGGATCCTGATCAGCCCGGAGACGCCGTACGCACCCGCGCTCGCGCTGATCCCGGTCGCCCTGATCCCGGCCGTGCGGGTCGGTGAGGGGGTGCAGGCGCAGCTGTTGCTGACGCCGGGCGAGCAGGACTCAGGGATCTCCGTGGCGCCGTCGGCGACCTGGCGGGACCGAGGCCGCACCCTGCTGTGGCTGGAGGTCCGGATGGCGCTGGGCTGGGCGACCGCGGGCGCCTGCGTCTGGCTGCCGATCATCGCCTTCGAGCTGATCGAGGTCGCACGCGGGCGCGTGCCCGACGACGTGCCGATCCTCAAGGAGGCGGCACCGAACGGGTGGTACGCCTTGCTGGCACCCCTCCCCCTGATCGCCCTGTACGCCGCGATCGTCGGCCTGGGCGAGTTGGCCACGCTCCTGGCCAGGAAGTTGCTCGGTCCCTCGCGCGCGGAGCAGCTCGCGGCCCTGGAGGAGCGCACCGAGCAGCTTCTGGAACGCACACGCATCGCACGGGAGTTGCACGACTCCATCGGTCACGCGCTGACCGTGGCGGTGGTGCAGGCGGGCGCGGCCCGGGCGGCGGGCGACCCGGAGTTCACCGAGCGGGCGCTGGGCGCCATCGAGGAGACCGGCCGGGCCGCCCTGGAGGACCTGGAGCGGGTGTTGGGCGTGCTGCGGGAGGCGGAGCGGCCGGTGAGCAGTCGGCCGACGCTGGTGGACGCCGACCGGCTGCTGGAGTCGGCGCGGGCCTCCGGGGCGAAGGTCGACGCGGAGGTGACCGGACCGTTGGAGACGGTGCCGGGGCCGGTCTCCCGGGAGGGTTACCGGATTCTTCAGGAGGCGCTGACCAATGTGCTGCGGCACGCGGGGTCCGTGCCCGTGCGGGTCCGTATCGGGGTCGCCGACGGCACCCTCGATCTGGAGGTCCGCAATCCGCTGACGGCGGCGATACCGGGCCCGGGCCGGGGCAGTGGTCTGCGAGGCATACGCGAGCGTGCGGCACTGCTCGGCGGGCAGGCACACACCGGACCCGACGAGGGTGACTGGCAGGTGCACGCGGAGCTGCCGCTGGGCTGATCTAGGCTGGCCGGATGCCGGTCACCGTTCTCCTGGTCGATGACGAACCCCTCGTACGCGCGGGCCTGCGGGCCGTACTGGAGGCGCAGCCGGACATCGAGGTGGTCGGGGAGGCCGCCGACGGGGCGGCGGTGATCCCGCTGGTGCGGCAGCTGCGGCCGGACGTGGTCGCCATGGACGTACGGATGCCCCTCCTGGACGGCATCGAGGCCACGCGCGCGGTGCTGCGCACGGTCGACGACCCGCCGAAGATCCTGGTCATCACGACCTTCGAGAACGACGAGTACGTGTACGAGGCACTGCGGGCCGGTGCCGACGGGTTCCTGCTGAAGCGGGCCCGGCCGGCCGAGATCGTGCACGCGGTGCGCCTGGTGGCCGAGGGCGAGTCGCTGCTGTTCCCGGCCTCCGTACGGCAGTTGGCCGCCGAGTACGGCGACGACGGCGGGAACCGGGCGGCCCGCGCGGTGATGGAGCGGGCCCAACTGACCGAGCGTGAGGCCGAGGTGCTGCGGCTCATGGCGCGGGGTCTGTCGAACGCGGAGATCGCCGCCCGGCTGCTCGTCGGGACCGAGACGGTGAAGTCGCATGTGAGCGCCGTGCTGGCGAAGCTGGGGGCGCGGGACCGTACGCAGGCGGTGATCGCGGCGTACGAGTCGGGGTTCGTGGCGCCGGGGTGACGCGGTGCCGGGGCGCTTCGAGGACGGCAGGCCGCTCAAGCAGGGCATGCGGATCGCGTTCTCCGGGGACACCTCCATCGAGCGCGAGCTGCTGGAGGACCGGGCCGTGGAGGCCGGGCTGCATGTCGCGACGA
>NZ_JBLTJC010000402.1:0-9097 GCF_048158785.1 Streptomyces colwelliae
CACCGGCCGCGTATCTGAAGGCCAGGCCTTCGCCCAGGACGATCGGCGGGGAGGCGGTGTTCATACGGCGGGTGCCCTTCTACGGTGGGAAAGCGCTTCGCGCCGGCACCGGGCGGTGTTGGCCCGGCACCGGATGGCTTCTCGTCGGCACAGGGTGGTTTCGGCTCGGCACCGGATGGCTTCGCATCGGCACCGGACGGTTTTGGCTCGGCACAGGGTGGCCGGCCCCCGGCTGATCAGCTGCCGGGGACTGTCGCCGATGGTGCGCCCGGTCAGGTCGAGAGCGGTCCGCCGGACTATGCCGGGGGTGGTCCGGCTGGCTACCTCGGGAGTGGTCCGGCCGGTCTGGGTGGCAGCGGTCAGCCTGGCTACGCGGAAGGTGATCCGTTCGGTGATGTCGGGAGCGGTCCGCCGGGCTACGTCGGGAGCGGTCCGCCCGGCTACGTAGGGAGTGACCCGCCTGGCTACCTCGGGAGTGACCCGCCCGGCCATGTCGCGAGCGGGCCTCAGGGGCAGGTGCCGGGCGACGCACGGGGCCAACTCCCGGGCGGGCCGCCCGGATACGCCGTGGGCGGTCCCTACGTAGGCGGCCCCTACGCCCCGCAGACCCCGGGCGGGCCCGGGGCCACCTACCAGGGCCCGGCGGCTTACGGCGACCGGCCCGCGGCCGCTCTCGGGGGCTCCACGCCGGCAGGCCGGCCCACCCCGGAAGCCTCGCGGGCTCCGGAGACCCCGCACACGCCCGGCACCCCGCACACGCCCGGCACCCCGCAGGTTCCTGGCGTCCCGCCGACACCGGACACCCCGGCCGGGTCCGCCTCGTCGTACAGCCCACAGGCGCAGGCCGGTTCGCCCGGCGGTGGGTCGTACGGCCAGTGGAATCCGTATGCGAACAGCCCCACGATGTCCTACCAGGGCAGTGCGCCGATGCCTCCCTACGCGGGCGGTCAGGGGCCGACGTATCCAGGCGGCCCGGGGTCTGTCGGCGGCGGGCCGCGCGGCGGGCGTCGGAGGCCGGTCGGGGCGGTCGTCGCTCTTGTCGTGGCCGTCGTGATGGTCGTCGCCGGTGGGGTGTGGGCCGTGACCTCGCTGAACGACGGCGAGGACACGGCGGCGACGAAGAAGGCGTCCCCGTCCGCGTCGGTGTCGGCGGCCGGGTCCGCGTATCCGTACGGCGAGGACGTCGGGCTCAAGAAGGCGTTGCAGACCGGGGATTGCGTGCACGCGGTGTGGACCGGGACGGCGTTCGCGTCGCGGCCCAATCTGGGGGTCGTGAGCTGTGCGCACGACGTTCCGGACGGGCAGGTGATGGCCGTCGACGCGGCGAGCGACTTCGCCGACGCCCGGGACCACGGGGCCGAGCGGTGCGCGGGCAAGGCGAAGGCGACGGCCGATTCGCTGGCCGACGCGGACGTCTACGCCCTCACGCCGACCGAAGCGGGCTTCGGGGCGGCCGGGGGCGGTACGGCGTGCCTCGTACTCGGCCGTCATGCTCCGATCGGCGGCGAGATAGGGCGCTTCCGGAGCACCGGGTCGAACGTGTGGACCACCGAGATGAGCGTCGGCGACTGCTGGCTGTACGTCGACCACGAGACCTACTTCACCGCGACCCTGACCGACTGTGCCGATCAGCACACCGACCAGGTGATCGGTTTCGTGACGGCCCCGAAGACGATGACGTTCCAGGAGGCGCTACAGCAGGGGAACAAGCTGTGCGGCAACAAGTTCGAGTCGACTTGGGCGCCCGGATCCGACCGTTCCGTCTTCGGGTATCTGTCCGACGAGACCAACTGGAAGGCCGGTTTCGACTCGGTCGTGTGCACCGTGGGGGAGACCGATCGCTCCCGGACGACCGGGGCGATATCGTCCTCCGGCACGACCGCCTGAGGGCTGTCCGCCGCGAATTCACCGGGGGTTGGCCTGCCCGTCGCCCACGGGTGCCAGCCTCCCGGACCGGGGTATCCGGGTCGGGAGGGGACAGCATGGAGAGCGGGCCGGCGATCTTCGCGGGGTCGGTGTTCGCCCTGTTCGGAGGCGCGCTGCTGCTGTGGACCGTGGTCAGGGTCCGGCACCGCGAACCCGTCGCCCAGGGTGTGAACCCGGTCGCATCGGCGACCCTCGCGAGCCTCGCCGCGGTCGCCGCCCTGCTCCTCGGAACCTGGTGCTTCCTGCACGTCTGAGCAGCGCGCCGGAGCCGCGGCGCGGGCGATCGGCGGACAACCAGGAGATCACCCTCCGGATGGCTCCGAAAAGGCCGGTGGGGACTCCGGGCGGCAGGAATGGCGGTAGTCGGGTTACCGTTCGAGTGGCCGTTGCGGGCTTTTCCCGTTTGACACGGGGGCGGGATGTACCGTCACACTCCGCAGCGTCACCATGACCCGACCTCGGGACCAAGCGATCCCGGGGAGATGCAGGCACGTCCCCACGCCGCCCGGCACGCACTCTCGCCGCACCGGCCGAAGGCCCTGGTAGCCCCGCTACGAGGACCTCTCACCGGCACACCGAGAGCACGTACCGAACGACGCGGAAACGCGCCTGCTCCTCCCCGGAGCCGTTTGCCCCGGGGGAGGCCCCAGCGTCGACCGGAGAGAAGAGCGAAGTTGTCCCCGACCAGCGAGACCGCACACGGCGGCCGCCGACTCGTCATCGTCGAGTCGCCTGCCAAGGCGAAGACGATCAAGGGCTACCTCGGCCCCGGATATGTCGTCGAGGCGAGCGTCGGGCACATCCGCGACCTTCCCAACGGCGCCGCGGAGGTGCCCGAGAAGTACACCGGAGAGGTCCGCCGCCTCGGTGTGGACGTCGACCACGACTTCGCGCCGATCTATGTGGTCAACGCCGACAAGCGGGCCCAGGTCAAGAAGCTCAAGGACCTGCTCAAGGACTCCGACGAACTCTTCCTGGCCACCGATGAGGACCGCGAGGGCGAGGCCATCGCGTGGCACCTCCTGGAGGTCCTGAAGCCCAAGGTCCCGGTCAAGCGCATGGTGTTCCACGAGATCACCAAGGACGCGATCCGCGCCGCCGTCGCCAACCCGCGCGACCTCAACCAGCCCCTGGTCGACGCCCAGGAGACCCGCCGTATCCTCGACCGCCTCTACGGCTACGAGGTCTCGCCGGTCCTCTGGAAGAAGGTCATGCCGCGCCTGTCGGCCGGCCGTGTCCAGTCCGTCGCCACCCGGCTCGTCGTCGAGCGGGAGCGCGAGCGCATCGCGTTCCGTTCCGCCGAGTACTGGGACCTGACCGGCACCTTCGGGACAGGCCGGGCCGGTGACGCGAGCGACCCGTCGACCCTTGTCGCCCGCCTCCAGGCCGTCGACGGCAAGCGCGTCGCCCAGGGCCGTGATTTCGACTCCCTGGGCCAGATCAAGGGCGCGAACACCCTCCACCTCGACGAGGCCAACGCCCGTGCGCTGGCCGCCGCCCTGGAGGACACGCGGTTCGCCGTCCGGTCCGTCGAGTCGAAGCCGTATCGACGTTCGCCGTACGCCCCGTTCCGTACGACGACGCTCCAGCAGGAGGCCAGCCGCAAGCTCGGCTTCGGTGCCAAGGCCACCATGCAGGTCGCGCAGAAGCTGTACGAGAACGGCTACATCACCTACATGCGTACGGACTCCACGACCCTGAGCGAGACGGCGATCACCGCCGCCCGCGCCCAGGTGACGCAGCTGTACGGCGCCGACTACCTGCCGGCCCAGCCGCGCGTGTACGCCGGCAAGGTCAAGAACGCCCAGGAGGCGCACGAGGCGATCCGCCCGTCGGGTGATCGTTTCCGCACGCCCGCCGAAACCGGCCTGACCGGCGACCAGTTCAGGCTCTACGAGCTGATCTGGAAGCGGACCGTCGCCTCCCAGATGAAGGACGCGGTCGGCAACTCCGTCACCGTGAAGATCGCGGGCACCTCGTCCGACGGCCGGGACGTCGAGTTCAGCGCCTCCGGCAAGACGATCACCTTCCACGGCTTTTTGAAGGCCTACGTAGAGGGCGCCGACGACCCGAACGCCGAGCTGGACGACCGCGAGCGCCGGCTGCCCCAGGTCGCCGAGGGCGACGCGCTCAGCGCCGAGGAGATCACGGTCGACGGGCACGCCACCAAGCCCCCGGCCCGCTACACCGAGGCCAGCCTCGTCAAGGAACTCGAAGAGCGCGAGATCGGCCGCCCGTCGACGTACGCGTCGATCATCGGCACGATCCTCGACCGCGGCTACGTCTTCAAGAAGGGCACGGCCCTGGTGCCGTCCTTCCTGTCCTTCGCCGTGGTCAACCTCCTGGAGAAGCACTTCGGCCGGCTGGTCGACTACAGCTTCACCGCCAAGATGGAGGACGACCTCGACCGCATCGCCAGCGGCGAGGCACAGGCCGTGCCGTGGCTGCGGCGCTTTTACTTCGGCGAGGGCGAGGCGACGGGCGCCGCCGAGGCCGGCAACGGCGACGGCGACCACCTGGGCGGCCTCAAGGAGCTCGTCACCGACCTGGGCGCGATCGACGCCCGCGAGGTGTCGTCCTTCCCGGTCGGCAACGACATCATGCTGCGCGTCGGCCGCTACGGCCCCTACGTGGAGCGCGGCGAGAAGGACTCCGAGAACCACCAGCGCGCCGATGTGCAGGAGGACCTGGCCCCCGACGAGCTGACGGTCGACCTCGCGGAGGAACTGCTCGCCAAGCCGAGCGGCGACTTCGAGCTGGGCGCCGACCCGGAGTCGGGCAACCAGATCATCGCCCGCGACGGCCGCTACGGTCCGTACGTCACCGAGGTGCTCCCCGAGGGCACCCCAAAGACCGGCAAGAACGCCGTCAAGCCGCGTACGGCCTCGCTGTTCAAGTCGATGACCCTCGACACGGTGACGCTCGCCGACGCCCTCAAGCTGATGTCGCTGCCGCGCGTCGTCGGCAAGGACGCCGAGGGCGTGGAGATCACCGCGCAGAACGGGCGCTACGGGCCGTACCTGAAGAAGGGCACGGACTCCCGCTCGCTGACGGCCGAGGACCAGCTCTTCACGATCACCCTCGAAGAGGCGCTGGAGATCTACTCCCAGCCCAAGCAGCGCGGCCGGGCCGCCGGCAAGCCGCCGCTGAAGGAACTGGGCACCGACCCGGTCAGCGAGAAGCCCGTCGTCGTCAAGGACGGCCGTTTCGGTCCGTACGTCACCGACGGGGAGACCAACGCGACCCTGCGCTCCGGCGACAGCGTCGAGGAGATCACCCCGGAGCGCGGCTACGAGCTGCTCGCCGAGAAGCGGGCCAAGTCGCCCGCCAAGAAGACGGCGAAGAAGGCCCCGGCGAAGAAGACGGCGGCAAAGAAGGCGCCCGCCAAGAAGACGACGACGGCCAAGAAGACCGTGGCGAAGAAGACGACGACGGCCGCCAAGAAGACGACCACCGCCGCCAAGACCGCGACGGCCAAGAAGACGGCCACCTCCAAGGTGACGTCCGAGGACTGAGCCGCGACCGGTCGTCGGCCTCGGCTCCGACCGGTTGGCCTCGGCTCGTCGGCTTCGGACCGTCGACTTCGGTTTCGCGTCCTCCACATCGGCCACTTCGGCTTCGCGAAACGAACGCCCCGGCATCACTTTGGTGTCGGGGCGTGCGCACGTCCGGGCGGGCGCGGCTTGTTGTCGGTGGCTGCCGATAGGCTGAAAGCATGACGCCAGCCGAGCAGCCAACGGCCCACCAGCCGGCCCCCGACGACGCCCTTGTCGCGGACTCCCGCGAGCGTGCCGTCCGCGCCCTGCTGCGCCAACCGCAGCTCAAGCGGCTGTGGAGCGCACAGCTCGTGACGGGTGTCGGTGACACCCTCGCCCTGCTGGTCCTGGTCGTGCTCGCCTTCCAGGCGGCCATCGCCCAGGGCTCGTTCGGCGGTGGTTATCGGGGTGTGGCGTTCGCGGTGGCGACCGTCTTCGGGGCGCGCATCCTGGCGACGCTGCTCTTCGGGGCGGTGCTGCTCGGCCCGCTCACTTCGCTCACCTCCCAGGAGGGTCCCCTCGACCGGCGCTGGACCATGGTCGGCGCCGACGGTCTGCGGGCCGCGCTGCTGATCGTCGCCCCGCTGTGGATCGACTGGACTCCGGACAACGCACTGGCCGTGCTCCTGGTGACCGCCTTCGTGACCGGGGTCGCCGAGCGCTTCTGGACGGTGTGCCGCGAGAGCGCCGGGCCCGCCCTGCTGCCGGCCCCGCCGCTGGAGGGCGCCACGGTCCGGCCGCTGCCCGACCACATGAGCGCGCTGCGCCGGCTCTCGCTGCGCACGAGCTTCGTGGCGATCCCCCTCGCGGCCGCCGCCCTCGTCGTAGCGGCCCTGCTCAACAATTTGCTGGGCACGGGCGTCGCCTGGTTCGCCCAGCACCAGGCCGCGCTCGGTTCGTACGTCGCGGCCGGGCTGTTCGCCGCGTCCCTCTCCGTCCTGACCGCCCTGGAAGTGCCCGGAACACGCACCCCGCGCGCGCGGTCACCGCTCGAAGGACTGCGCCGCCCCAGGACCGGCACCGGCGTCGACAAGGGCCGTACGGGCGCGATCGCGCTGCTCGTGGTCGCCTGCGCGGCCGTCGCCGCGGCGATCTCCGCCGCCGTCGCCGTGTCCGTGCTCCAGGCCCAGGACCTGCACGGCGGCCCGGTGACCTTCGGGCTGCTGGTCCTCGGACTGACCGGCGGGGTCGTGGTCGGCATCCGTACGGCGCCCGCGCTGCTGCCGACGCTGTCGCGCCGCCGCCTGCTGACGCTGGCGATCGCCTTCACGGGCATCGCGCTGCTCGCCGCGGGCCTGGTCCCGGACGTCACCACCGTGCTGCTGATCGTCGCGCTCGCCGGCATCGGCGCGGGCGTGGCCGCCAACACCGGGCACACTCTGCTCGACCAGGAGGCCGAGGACTACCGCCGGGCGCGCACGACCGAGCACCTGCACGCGGTCGTACGGGTCGCGGTGGCGCTCGGCGCGCTGATCGCCCCCCTGGTGGCGGCGCTGATCGGCCCGCACCGCCTGGAGAACGGCAAGTTCGTGTTCGCGCACGGCGGTGCCGCGTTCACGCTGATGCTGGTCGGCGCCCTGCTGCTGCCGGTCGCCGCGCTGGTGCTGGCCAAGGTCGACGACCGCGCGGGAGTGCCGCTGCGGCACGATCTGCGGGACGCGCTGCTCGGCGGCGACGACCCCGACACGGTGCCGGCGAGCACCGGTTTCTTCATCGCCCTGGAGGGTGGCGACGGCGCCGGGAAGTCCACCCAGGCCGAGGCCCTCGCCGAGTGGATAAGGGGCAAGGGACACGAGGTCGTGCTGACCCGCGAGCCCGGCGCGACACCGGTCGGCAAGCGGCTGCGGTCGATCCTGCTCGACGTGTCGTCGGCGGGACTGTCCCACCGCGCGGAGGCGCTGCTGTACGCCGCGGACCGCGCGGAGCACGTCGACACCGTCGTACGGCCCGCTCTGGAGCGCGGCGCGGTCGTCGTCTCCGACCGCTACATCGACTCCTCCGTCGCCTACCAGGGCGCGGGCCGCGACCTGTCCCCGACCGAGATCGCCCGCATCAACCGCTGGGCGACCGACGGACTCGTCCCGCACATGACCGTCCTGCTGGACGTGGACCCGGAGACCGCCCGCGAGCGGTTCACGGAGGCGCCGGACCGACTGGAGTCGGAGCCCGCCGAGTTCCACGCGCGCGTACGGTCCGGTTTCCTCACGCTGGCCGCCGCCGACCCGAGCCGCTACCTGGTGGTCGACGCGGGCCAGGAGCCCGAGGCCGTCACCACGGTGATCCGGCACCGGCTCGACACGGTCCTGCCGCTCTCCGAGGCCGAGATCAAGGCCCAGGAGGAGGCGCGCAAGGCCGCCGAGGAGGAAGCCCGCCGCAAGGCCGAGGAAGAGGCCGCCCGCAAGGCCGAGGAGGAGCGCCTGGAGCGCGAGCGCCAGGAGCAGCTCGCCCAACTGCGCGCCGAGGAGGAGGAGCGCAAGCGGCGCGAGCTGGAGGAGGCCCAGCGCCGCGAGGCCGAGCGCCAGGCCGAAGAGGCCCGGCAGCGCGCCGAGGACGCACGCAGGCGTGCCGAGGAGGAGAAGGCCCGCCTCCTCGCCGAGGAAGAGGCCCGCGCCGCCGAGGAGGCCCGCCGCAGGGCGGAGGCCGACCGGCTGCGCAAGCAGGCCGAGGACGAGGCCCGGCTGCGCGCCGAGGCGGAGGCACGGCGGCTGGAGAAGCAGCGCAAGGCCGAGGCGGCCCTGCTCGCGGCCGAGGAGGCCCGCCGGCTGGCGGCGGAAGCGGCGGCCGCTGCGGAACTGGCGGCCCGACAGCCGACGGCCCCTGTGACTCCTGTGACTCCTTCGGTTCCGGCCGCTTCGGAGGCCAGGCCTGAGGCATCGACTGTGCCGACGCCGGTGGTGAAGCCGGGTACCGATGCCGGTGCGCGTGGGCGGTCGGCGGAGGATACGGCCGTGCTGCGGCCGGTGAGCTCCGGTTCCGGGGACGAGACGGCTGTGCTGCGGTCGGTGTCCGGGGACTCCGGGGCGCCCGATTCCGAGGTGCGCGACGCCGACGTACGCGACTCCGAGACGACGGCCGAGCTGCCGCAGCCGCCCGCTCCCGCGGGGGCCGCGGACGAGACCGCCGTGCTGCCGCCGGTGTCCGCCGCAGAGGAGACGGCCGTACTGCCGCCCGTCCCGCACGGTGCCGCCGACGAGACGGCCGTACTACCGCCGGTCGGTGCCGCGGACGAGACCGCGGTGCTGCCGCCGGTGCGTGGGCAGGGGCCGTCGGACCGGGTGCCCGCGGGCTTCTTCCGGGACGAGCGCCCGGCCGGCCGGGCCGACGGCGAGGACCGCACACGCGAGCTTCCCCAGGTCGACGAGCAGGGCACACCCCGACGCCGGCCGCGCCCCGACTGGGCCGAGGAGACTCCGCTGGACGACCTGCCCTCGCTGGCCGACGAACTGCTCGGTCCGCGCGAGGACGGCGACTTCGACCGTGACGACGACGGCACCGGGCGTGGGCGAGGACGGGGCCGTGGTCGGGGACGTCGGGGCTGACGGCGACGGGGGCGACGACTCGCGCGTCGCCCCCTCCGAGCCGCGCGTCGCCCCCTCCGTGCCGCGCGTCGCCCCCTCCGTGCCGCGCTTCCCTCC
>NZ_JBLTJC010000403.1:0-9077 GCF_048158785.1 Streptomyces colwelliae
AGGCGAGCGGCTGCGGGGCGGTGCTCGACGTGGCCGCCGTGCCCCGTCCGGCGGACGCGTCCATGGGCGACTGGCTGACCTGCTTCCCGGGGTTCGCGATGCTCACCGCCGACGAGCCGGACGCGCCCCGGCCGGTGAGACGGCCACGCGCGCGGTCCAGTGGCCGGAGGGCTCGCGCAGATGGTCGACGTACACCTTGATCGTCAACGATTCGCCCGGTGCGAGGGTTCCCGAGGACTGGCTGAGGTAGAGCCAGGGCGCCGCGGTGGTCGCGGACCAGCGGACCGGTGCCGAGCCGGACGCGGTGAGCGTGATCAGCGTGGTGTCACTGCTGTTGGCGGCCGAGACTGCGAGGTGACCGGCGCCCTTCTGGTCGGCGCCGGTGACGCTGATGACCTCTACGGAGACGTCGTTCTTGCCGTTCTTGCCGTTCTTGCCGGGCCGGGGGCTGGTGCCGGCGTTACCGGCGTTGCCGGTGTTCTCGTAGCCGCCGCTCGCGACCTCGCCCTCCAGGCTGCCGGGTCCGTGCTGCTCGCTCGCGGTGGCGGCCCTGCCGTCGACGCCCTCGCCGGTCGGGGTGCCCCGGTAGGCGGCCCACAGGGCGAGGACGGGGGCCGCGATGACGGTGGCGACGACGGTCGTCGTGACGGCACGCGCGCGAAGACGGTCCCTCCGGGCGGCACGGTCCTTCGGGTCCATCGGGAAACCGCGCCGGTCGAAACGCGGTGCGGATGCCCCACGCGCGCGTGGCAGATGCGCCATGGCGACATGCAGGGCCGCGCGCGGTGCCTCCAGGACGGGCAGTTCGGCGGGCGTGACACTCGCGCCGGGCCAACTGCCGGGCGCCGCGCGCTCGGCGGTACGGCGGCAGTGCGGGCAGTCGTCGACGTGCCGGACGAGTTCGCGGCGCAGGGCGCTGCTGAGCACCAGCTGATGGTCACCGGTGAGACGGGCGACGCTCGGGCAGCTCCCGGTCTCCACGACGGCGAGGGCGGCACGCGTGCGTTCCACCTCGCAGGCGGCGGACGCCAGCAACTCCCGTGCACGAGCGAGGTCCATGCCGAGGACCGCGGCGACCTCGTGGGCGGCGAGCCGGTGGCGCACGGCGAGTTCGAGCGCCTCACGCTGCTCCGGGGTGGTCCCGGCGGCCTCCGGCCAGGCGAGCAGGGCGAGTTCACGCCGCCGCTGCTCCCTCAACTCCTCGGAGACGGCCGGTTCCTCCGCCTCGGTACGCCCCACCGCGTGCGTGCCCTGACGTTTCTGCTTGGCCTCGGCCAGCTTCCGCAGGCATGCCCAGCGGGCCAGCGCGTACAGCCAGGCCCGGCGGTCACCGGCCGTCTCCGGCACGCGCGCACCCCGGCGTTCGGCCAGCGCGAGCACGTCTCCCAGGGCCGCGGTCGCCGCGTCGTGGTCGCAGAGCACGGACAGGCAGTAGGTGAACAGGCCGTCCAGATACGGCTCGTAGCGCGCGGGCGAGCTCTGCGCCAGCGTGCGCGCCGCAGCGCGGTCGCGCGCCTCCCGATGCGCCCGGTGTGCGCCGGTGGTGCGGGTCGAGGTCTCCGGACTGCTGCTCATCACCCGTGCGACCGTAGGCGGCGGGCGATGCCCCCTTCCGCCCCCTTGAGCACATTTAATCCGTACGGGTGAAACGATCCCTCAAAAGGGGACAGCCATCCACACCTCCGTGGCTCGTTCCCGACGGACGGTGGCCGGATACCGAAGAGGCACGGCCCGTCCGCCGACCGGGTTGTCAGTGGCGGCGGTTACGGTTCACGCATGGCTGCCCGTACGAAGACCACCAAGGACCGTCCGTCCTACCGCTGCACCGAGTGCGGCTGGCAGACGGCCAAGTGGCTCGGCCGCTGCTCCGAGTGCCAGGCCTGGGGGACGGTCGAGGAGTACGGCGCGCCCGCTGTCCGGACGACCTCCCCCGGCCGCGTCACCACCTCCGCGGTACCGATCGGCCAGGTCGACGCCCGTCAGGCCACCGCCCGCTCGACCGGCGTGCCCGAGCTGGACCGGGTGCTCGGCGGCGGCCTGGTCCCCGGAGCGGTCGTGCTCGTCGCGGGCGAGCCGGGCGTGGGAAAGTCGACCCTCCTCCTCGACGTGGCGGCCAAGGCGGCGAGCGACGAGCACCGCACGCTCTATGTCACCGGCGAGGAGTCGGCGAGCCAGGTCCGGATGCGCGCCGACCGCATCAAGGCGATCGACGACCACCTGTATCTCGCCGCCGAGACAGATCTGGCCACGATCCTGGGCCACTTGGACGCGGTGAAGCCCTCCCTCCTCATCCTGGACTCCGTCCAGACGGTGGCCTCCCCGGAGATCGACGGAGCTCCCGGCGGCATGGCCCAGGTCCGCGAGGTGGCCGGCGCCCTGATCCGCGCCTCCAAGGAGCGCGGCATGTCCACCCTCCTCGTGGGCCACGTCACCAAGGACGGCGCGATCGCGGGCCCCCGCCTCCTGGAACACCTGGTGGACGTGGTCCTGTCCTTCGAGGGCGACCGCCACGCGCGCCTGCGCCTCGTACGGGGCGTCAAGAACCGCTACGGCACAACCGACGAGGTCGGCTGCTTCGAGCTGCACGACGAGGGCATCACGGGCCTGGCCGACCCGAGCGGCCTGTTCCTGACCCGCCGCGCGGAGCCGGTCCCGGGCACCTGCCTGACCGTCACCCTGGAGGGCCGCCGCCCCTTGGTCGCCGAAGTCCAGGCCCTCACCGTCGACTCCCAGATCCCCTCCCCCCGCCGCACCACCTCGGGCCTGGAGACATCCCGGGTCTCGATGATGCTCGCGGTCCTGGAACAGCGCGGCAGGATCAGCGCCCTCGGCAAGCGAGACATCTACTCCGCGACCGTAGGCGGAGTAAAACTCTCCGAACCGGCGGCAGATCTGGCCATCGCCCTGGCCCTGGCCTCCGCGGCGAGCGACGTCCCCCTCCCCAACAACCTGGTGGCGATCGGCGAAGTAGGCCTCGCGGGCGAGGTCAGAAGGGTCACGGGCGTCCAGCGCAGGCTCTCCGAAGCACACCGTCTGGGCTTCACCCACGCACTCGTCCCGGGCGACCCGGGCAAGATCCCCGCAGGCATGAAGGTCATCGAAGTAGCCGACATAGGAGACGCTCTCCGGGTCCTTCCGCGCTCCCGTAAGCGAGAGGCCCCACGGGACGCCGAGGACCGCCGGTAGACTTTGCCCTGGTCTCGCCCGTCCGTACGAACCAGGTACGCGAAACGGGAGCACCAGAAAAACCTGCGACCGGAGGAGTGCAGTGGCAGCCAACGACCGGGCGTCAGCTCCCGGAAAGTCCGGCGGGAGCTCCGGTGCCGATGGCCTGATGCGCGCCTCACTGAGCGCCGTGGCACCCGGCACGGCCCTGCGCGACGGCCTGGAGCGAATTCTCCGCGGCAACACGGGCGGACTCATCGTGCTCGGCTCCGACAAGACAGTCGAAGCGATGTGCACAGGCGGTTTCATCCTGGACGTGGAGTTCACAGCCACCCGCCTGCGTGAACTCTGCAAGCTGGACGGCGGCATCGTCGTCTCGTCCGACCTCTCCAAGATCCTCCGGGCGGGCGTGCAACTGGTCCCCGACCCGGACATCCCCACCGAAGAGACAGGCACCCGGCACCGCACGGCGGACCGGGTCAGCAAACAGGTCGCCTTCCCCGTGGTCTCGGTCTCCCAGTCCATGCGCCTGATCGCCCTCTACGTAGACGGCCAGCGCCGCGTACTGGAGGACTCGGCGGCCATCCTGTCCCGCGCCAACCAGGCCCTGGCCACGCTGGAGCGCTACAAGCTCCGCCTGGACGAGGTGGCGGGCACGCTGTCCGCCCTGGAGATCGAGGACCTGGTGACGGTCCGAGACGTCTCGGCAGTGGTCCAACGCCTCGAAATGGTCCGCCTGATCGCCACCGAGATCGCCGAGTACGTACTGGAACTCGGCACGGACGGCCGCCTGCTCGCCCTCCAGCTGGAGGAGTTGATCGCAGGCGTGGACCCGGAACGCGAACTGGTGGTCCGCGACTACGTCCCCGAGCCGACGGCCAAACGCTCCCGCACGGTCAACGAAGCACTGGCCGAGCTCGACGCCCTCTCCCACGCGGAACTCCTCGAACTCCCCACCGTGGCCCGCGCGTTGGGCTACACCGGCTCCCCCGAGGCTCTCGACTCGGCGGTCTCCCCCCGAGGCTTCCGCCTCCTGGCCAAGGTCCCGCGCCTCCCCGGCGCGATCATCGACCGCCTGGTGGAACACTTCGGAGGTCTCCAGAAACTCCTGGCAGCAAGCGTCGACGACCTACAGACGGTCGACGGCGTAGGCGAGGCAAGGGCAAGAAGCGTACGAGAAGGCCTCTCCCGCCTCGCGGAATCCTCAATCCTGGAACGCTACGTCTGACGAAAACAGCGGCCCGTCAGTCACTCGCCAGAACGAACGAGGTCTGCGCCTTGGCGAACCCGGAGGCCTCCGCCTCCACCAGATAGGTCCCGGCCCCGGCCGAACCAGCAGCCGGAGTCGCACACTCGGGCGCGCTCGGCTTGCGGTCCCACTTCAGGGTGTACGTGACGCTGCTCCCGGCGGACACCCGGTAGTAGACGCTGACGGCACTCTTCGGACAGTCGGCCGAGGACCAGAAGTCGGACGCGCCCCCGGCCTCCGTGATGGTCAACACGGCACTCTTGGGCCCGAGATCAACCTTGCAGTCACTGCCCGAGGAGTTCTTGGCGGTGAGCACAAAAGTCGGAGTCTGATCCGGCGAGTACGAGTTGTGAAGGCTCCGCAGACTCAACTGCACAGCGCCGGCAGTGCAGTTGGGCAGCGTCGCTACTTCATGGGCGTACTCATCGCGTGCTCATCGAGTGCTCATCGCAATCTCGACCTACTTCCAACTCGCGGAATACCGGGCCGCACGGAGGTTCCGTACGACTCGCTCTTACGGTGTCGCCTGCTCGACGTAGAGGCGCAACGCCTTTGTGTCGAGCGCTCCCTGGGCACGCAGCGCCCGTGGGAACGCCCGGCGGCGTACCGCCAGGTCGAGACAGACCAGGGCGGGATGCAGATACGCACCCCGGCCGGGCAGCGTACCGCGATGATCGGGAGCGCATTCGCCCTCGACCGCCACGATGCGCAGCAGTTCCTTCTTGGCCGCTCGCTCCCGGCACCCCACACAGGTGCGTTCAGGGCATGCGCGGGCTCGCGTCCGGCCAGACACTGCTAAGTCTACCTCCCCGCACCGACCTCACCCCTTCGGGGGAAGAATCGAACGGTTGTTGTCGTGATCTAAGCCACTCGCGGCCGAGATCTATTCCCCGTGCTGGTCGGACGGCTGTTCGGTGTCCGGGCGGATGTCGATCCGCCACCCCGTGAGCCGGGCCGCAAGTCGGGCATTCTGCCCTTCCTTGCCGATCGCCAGCGACAGCTGGTAGTCCGGCACCGTCACGCGCGCGGAGCGGGCCGCGAGGTCCACCACCTCGACCTTGGAGACCCGCGCCGGGGAGAGCGCGTTGGCCACCATCTCGGCCGGGTCGTCCGACCAGTCGACGATGTCGATCTTCTCGCCGCTCAGCTCGCCCATCACCGCGCGCACCCGGCCGCCCATGGGGCCGATGCAGGCACCCTTGGCGTTCAGACCGCTGCGGGTGGAGCGGACGGCGATCTTCGTACGGTGGCCGGCCTCGCGCGCGATGGCGGCGATCTCCACCGACCCGTCGGCGATCTCCGGCACCTCCATGGCGAACAGTTTCTTCACCAGATTGGGATGCGTACGGGACAGCGTCACGGACGGACCGCGCACACCCTTCGCCACCCGGACGACGTACGACCTCAGGCGCATGCCGTGCGGGTACGTCTCGCCGGGGACCTGCTCCTGCACCGGCAGGATGGCCTCCAGCTTGCCGATGTCGACGAGCACGTTCTTCGGGTCGCGGCCCTGCTGGACCACGCCGGTGACGATGTCGCCCTCGCGGCCCGCGTACTCGCCGAGCGTCGCGTCGTCCTGGGCGTCGCGCAGCCGCTGCAGGATGACCTGCTTGGCGGTGGTGGCGGCGATACGGCCGAAGTCGGACGGGGTGTCGTCGAACTCGCGTGCCTCCTGCCCCTCCTCCAGGTCCTCGGGGTCCTCCTTCGCCCACACCGTCACGTGGCCGGTCTCCCGGTTGAGCTCCACGCGCGCGTGGCGGCGGCTCCCGTCCGTACGGTGGTAGGCGATGAGGAGGGCCGACTCGATCGCCTCGACCAACAGGCTGAAGGAGATCTCCTTCTCCCGCACCAAGCCCCGCAGGGCACTCATGTCGATGTCCACGGCTACGCCTCCTCTGCGTTCTCTTCGTTGTCTGCGATGTCTTCGTTCTTGTTCTTACGGTTGAACTCGACCTGCACGCGGGCCTTGACGACATCCGCGAAGGCGAGCCGCTTGGCGGTGGGCTTGCGCCCCTTCACGCCGGGCACCTCGACGTCGATGCCGTCGTCGTCCACCTCGATGATCCGGGCGACCAGCTCACCGCTCTCGGCCAGCTGGAACTTCACCAGCCGGTCGGTGGCACGTACGTAGTGACGGTGTTCGGTGAGCTCACGCTCGGCACCGGGGGTCCCGACTTCCAGGGTGTACTCGCCCGCGCCCATCGCGTCGGTCTCGTCGAGCTTCGCCGAGAGCGCGCGGCTCACATCGGCGATCTGGTCCAGATCGGCGCCCGTGTCCGAATCGACGACCACGCGCAGCACCCGCTTGCGTCCCACCGAGTCCACCGCGACCTCTTCGAGATCGAGTCCCTGGGAGCCGACGAGCGGTTCCAGCAGTTCTCGCAGCCTCTCGCTCTGGGTCGTGCTCATCCGGGTGACTCCTCGGCCGCGTGTGCTGTTGTGGGTAGGGCGCGTGTCTGCACAAAGGGTATCCGGTCTCAGGGTGTGTTGCCGTCCACGTGGGCCTCCGGCGGTTGACCGGGGCGCCTTTGAGCCCGGGTGGTTGCGGTGGTCGGGCGGGTGCTGGTCCGTGGGGGCTGATCGCGCCGTTCCCCGCGCCCCTAGGTGGGTTCACGAGCCGGTGACGTGAGTCGGGGGGATGCGCGGGTACCGTGATCACGGGCCGCGCCGCCCTTCCCGCCTTTTCGTTCGTACGAGCCCCCCGAGGACGATCTGCCGTGCCGTTCCCCCCGCCTCCGCGCACCCTCCTGGGACCGCGCAGAAGGAGCCTGCTCGCCTCGGCCGCCGGAGCCGCGCTCCTGGTGGGCTGCTCCACCGACGCCGACGACTCCGGGACCACGGGCGGCAGCGCGTCGGTGTCCGAACACGCACGCGCGCGTGCGGCCTCCGACAGCGACACCCTCGTCCAGCGCTACGACGCGGTCATCGCCGCGCACCCGACGCTGGCGGAGCGCCTGGACCCGCTGCGGGCGGAGGTCGTACGGCACGTGGCGGCCTTCGGCGGCAGCGGCTCGACACCGTCCGCCACGGCCACCGCCTCACCGTCGGCTTCGGCTACGGCCGTACCCGCGACCCCGGGCGACGCCCTCGCCGAGCTGGCCGCCGCCGAGCGGGCCCTCGCCGACCGGCGGGCCAAGGCGCTGCTCGACCTGCCCGGCGAACTGGCCCGGCTGCTGGCCTCTGTGGCCGCGGCGGGGGCCTCGCACGCGTATCTGCTGACGGAGGGTGCCAAGTGAGCGAGGAGAAGGCCGCGGAACTGACCGCACTTCAGGCGGCACTGGCCGCCGAGCACGCGGCGGTGTACGGCTACGGCGTCGTCGGCGGGCGCATCCGCGAGGGCCGGCGCACCGAGGCCAAGGCGGCCTACGACGCCCATCGCGCCCGGCGCGACGCGCTCGTGCGCGAGGTGCGGGACCTGGGCGGCAAGCCCGTGGCCGCGTCCGCCGCGTACGCGCTGCCGTTCCCGGTACCGGACTCGGCGGCGGCCGTGGAACTCGCCGCGGAGCTGGAGGAGCGGGTGGCAGGCGTCTACTCCGACCTCGTGCGGGCGTCGGCGGACGGGGTGCGCGGTACGGCCACGGAGGCGCTGCGGGAAGCGGCGGTCCGCGCGGTGCGCTGGCGCGGCGGGAGCGTACCCTTCCCTGGTCTCGCCGAGCGGGCCGCGACCCCCACGGCCCCGGCGACACCCACGGCGTGATCCGCACCGGGTTGCAAGACCGCAGGACCGCAGGAAGGGAACAACTCGCGCATGGCTTTCGAACCGCCGCAGCGTCTGGTGAGGGCGCTCGGGGAGACGGCACCGAGCGGTGACGACTGGTTGGAGAAGCTGCCCGAGGTGGCCCGACAGGCCGTTGATCTACGCGAGTTGACCGTCGAACGGGTGCAGGTGCCCGGCGGGCGCAGCAGTTTGGTCGTGCTGGTGCGGCGGGCCGATGGGACCCCGGCCGTGCTGAAGCTGGCCCCGCGCCGGGCCCGCCCGGAGAGCGAGCGGGCCGCGCTCGCCCACTGGGGTGGGCTGGGTGCCGTGCAGCTCGTCGAGCCGTTCGAGGCCGAGGGTGTGCTGGTGCTGGAGCGGTTGCATCCTGATGTGTCGGTGCGGTCGTTGCCCGAGGCGAAGGCGTTGCTGGAGGCCGCGGGGACGTTGCGGCGGTTGTGGGTGGAGCCGCCCGGTGATCACGCGTTCGAGACCGTGGCTGAGCGGACGGGGCGGCAGGCTCGGGTGATGCGGGGCAGTGGTGGGGCTGAGGTCGCCTCGTTGGTCTCGGCCGCGTTGGAGGCTCGGGAGGCGTTGTTGGCTGCGCCGCCTGAGGTTCGGTTGCTGCACGGGACGTTTCGGCAGAGCAAGGTGCTTGCTGCGGAGCGGGTGCCGTGGCTTGCGGTGGGGCCGGATCCGGTCGTGGGTGAGTGTGCGTTTGATCTGGCTCGGCTGGTTCGGGATCGGGTTGAGGATCTGATCGCCACGCCTTCGGGGGCGTCTACAACTCGGCGGCGGATCAAGCGACTTGCCGAGTCTTTGGATGTGGATCAGGAGCGGTTGCGGGGGTGGACGTTGTTCCGGGCGGTGGAGTCCGGGGGCTCACGCAGATGGAGCCCGACGATTCCGCACATGCGGTTCTCCTCTTCTGAGAAGCGGGGGCGCGGCGTCGAGGCGCTGGACAACCAC